>DATMBW010000572.1:0-17672 GCA_035559095.1 Ramlibacter sp. | reverse complement strand
CGAACAACTAGGAGACCCCATGCGTAGAGACGATTTCCTCAAGAGCCTGGCGGCACTGGCCGCCGTGGGCGCCTTGCCGATCAGCGCGCGTGCTGCCGCGAACGTGAAGATGATGATTCCCGCCAACCCCGGCGGCGGCTGGGACACCACCGGCCGTGCGCTGGGCAAGGCGCTGACCGATGCCAAGGTCGCCGACAGCGTGACCTATGACAACAAGGGCGGCGCCGCCGGCGCGCTGGGCCTGGCGCAGTTCGTCAACAGCAGCAAGGGCGATCCGAACGCGATGATGGTCATGGGCGCCGTCATGCTGGGCGGCATCATCACCGGCAAGCCGCCGGTCAGCCTGTCGCAGGCCACGCCCATCGCGCGCCTGACCAGCGAGTACAACGTGTTCGTGCTGCCGGCCAGTTCTCCTTTCAAGACCATGGCGGACGTGATCGCCCAGCTCAAGAAGGACCCCGGCAGCGTGAAGTGGGGCGGCGGCTCGCGCGGCTCGACCGAGCACATCGCCGCGGCGATGATCGCGCGCGAAGTGGGCGCCGATCCGGCCAAGATCAACTACGTGGCCTTCCGCGGCGGCGGAGAGGCGACCGCGGCCATCCTCGGCGGCAACGTCACCATCGGCGGCAGCGGCTACAGCGAGTTTGCCGAGTACATCAACGCCGGCAAGATGAAGGCGATCGCGGTAACTTCCGGCACGCGCCTGAAGGGCATCAACGTGCCCACCCTCAAGGAGCAGGGCATCAACGTGGAGATCGGCAACTGGCGCGGCGTGTACGGCGCGCCCGGCATCACGCCCCCGCAGCGCAAGGCGCTCACCGACATGATCCTGGCGGCGCTCAAGACCAAGTCGTGGGCCGAGTCGCTGGAGAAAAACGGCTGGACGCCCGCGGTGCTGAGTGGTCCGGCATTCGATAAGTTCGTGGACGACGAATTCGCGAGCCTTCGCGCCACGATGGTGAAGTCGGGCATGGTGTAGGCGCCCGTCCACGCTGTCCAGACGATCCCGCCCGGTCCGCCGGGCTTTTTTCTTGCAACGTCCCGGAGGGTTTGCATCATGTCCTCAGAAACCGAGCCTGTGATGGCGCAGACGCTGGTGGGCGCCGGTGTGGCGGCGATCGGGTTGGCCCTGGGCGCCGGTGCGCTGCGCATTCCTTCGGAAGCCGGCTACGGTGGCGTCGGGCCGAACTTCCTGCCCTGGCTGGTGGCCAGCGTGCTGCTGGTGTGCGGGGTGCTCATCGTGCGGGAGGCGCGCACCGGAGGGTTTCGCGAACTGGAGCCGCCGTCGGGTTCGGCCAACGCCTGGTGGCCGGGGGTGGTGTGGGTGTCGGCCGGGATGCTGGCGAACGCGGCGCTGATCACGACGATCGGCTTCATCCTGAGTTGCACGCTGTGCTATCTGCTGGCGGTGCAGGGACTGCGCCGCGCCAGCGGCCAGGCCAGTGCCGGTTCCGCGCGCACCTGGATCGTGGATGCCGTGACCGGACTGGCGATTTCGGCGCCCGTGTTCTGGACCTTCACGCAGTTCCTGGCGATCAACCTGCCCGGGCTGACCAACACGGGGTGGCTCTGACATGGATATCTTCGCCTCCCTGATGCAGGGCTTCGGCACCGCCATCACGTTGACCAACCTGATGTGGTGCTTCGTGGGCTGCGTGCTGGGCACTGCCGTGGGCGTGCTGCCGGGCATCGGCCCCGCGGTGGCGGTGGCGATGCTGCTGCCGATCACGGCCAAGGTGGACATCACCGCTTCCATGATCTTCTTTGCGGGCATCTACTACGGCGCGATGTATGGTGGCTCGACCACCTCGATCCTGCTGAATACGCCCGGCGAAACGGCCAGCATGGTCACGGCCATGGAAGGCAACAGGATGGCCAAGAGCGGGCGCGCCGGCGCGGCGCTGGCGACCTCGGCCATCGGCTCGTTCGTGGCCGGCACCATCGGCACGGTGATCGTCACGCTGTTCGCGCCCACGGTGGCCGACTTCGCCGTCAAGCTCGGCCCGCCCGAGTATTTCCTGCTGATGGTGCTGGCCTTCACGACGGTGAGCGCAGTGCTCGGGAAGAGCACGGTGCGCGGGATGACGGCGCTGTTCGCCGGGCTGGCGCTGGGCCTGATCGGGCTGGACCAGATCTCGGGCCAGGCGCGCTACACGGGGGGCGTGCCCGAGCTGCTGGACGGCATCGAGATCGTCCTGGTCGCGGTCGGGCTGTTCGCGGTGGCCGAAGTGCTGTACTTCGCACTCTACGAAGGGCGGATGGTCGAGACGCAGAACCGGATGAGTCGGGTGTACATGACGGCGCGCGACTGGAAGCGCTCGGTCCCGGCGTGGTTGCGCGCCACGGCCATCGGATCTCCCTTCGGCTGCATCCCGGCCGGAGGCACCGAAATCCCGACCTTCCTGAGCTACGCGGTGGAAAAGAAGCTGGCCAAGGGCGAGGACCAGGCGGAGTTCGGCACGACGGGCGCCATCGAGGGCGTGGCCGGGCCGGAAGCGGCCAACAACGCGACCGTGACCACGGCAATGATCCCGCTGCTCACGCTGGGCATCCCGATCTCCAGCACCACCGCGATCCTGCTCGGCGCGTTCCAGAACTATGGCATCCAGCCCGGGCCGCAGCTGTTCACGACCTCGGCCACGCTGGTGTGGGCTCTGATCGCCTCGCTCTACATCGGCAACGTGATGCTGCTGGTGCTGAACCTGCCGATGGTCGGCTTGTGGGTGAAGCTGCTGAAGATTCCCAAGCCCCAGCTCTATGCCGGCATCCTGATCTTCGCGACCGTGGGCGCCTACGGCATGCGCCAGAGCGCCTTCGACCTGGTGCTGCTGTGGGCGATCGGCGTGGTGGGCGTGCTGATGCGCCGTTTCGACTTTCCCACGGCTCCGGTCGTGGTGGGGATGATCCTCGGGCCGCTGGCGGAAGCCCAATTGCGCAACGCGGTGTCCATTGGCGAAGGCAGTGCGATGGTGTTCCTGCAACGCCCCATGTCGGCCACGCTGGTCGCGCTCATCATCGCCGTGCTGCTGCTGCCGCGCCTGTTCAAGCTCATGCAGAAGCGAAAGCCCGTGCAGGCTGCTTGACCGGCGGCACGCCGCGTTAACATCCGCGCATGCAAGAATCGGACTCCCTCCCGCGGGACGGGCAGAGCATCCTGGAGCTGGCCGCGCGGTCGATGTTCCACCTGTTCTCCAGCATCAGCCAGGGCATGTTCCTGGTGGATCGGACCGGCCGCATCGTCTGGCTCAACGAAGGCTACAAGCGCTTCCTGCCGGCGCTGGGTTTTTCCTCGGTGGACCAGGTGGTCGGCCACATGGTGGAAGACGTGGTGCCCAACACGCAGATGCGCCGCGTGCTGGAAACCGGCCAGCCGATCCTGATCGACCTGCTGACCAACCGCGCGGGCACTTTCGTGGTCAGCCGCTTGCCCTTGCGTGACGAACAGACCGGCGAACTCATAGGGGCAATCGGCATCGTGCTGTTCGACCATCCGGAAACCACGCTGCAGCCGCTGATCAGCAAGTTCGCCCATCTCCAGCGCGACCTGGACGACGCCCGGCGGGAGCTGGCGAGCCAGCGCCGCACGAAGTACACGTTTGCGAGTTTCGTCGGTGGCAGCCCCGCCGCCGTCGAAGTCAAGCGACAGGCCCGGCGCGCGGCGCTGTCGTCCAGTCCGGTGCTGCTGCTGGGCGAAACCGGCACCGGCAAGGAATTGCTCGCGCATGCGATCCACGCCGCTTCGGCGCGCGCATCCGGACCGCTGGTCAGCGTCAATATCGCCGCGGTTCCCGACACGCTGCTCGAAGCGGAATTCTTCGGCGTGGCGCCGGGCGCCTATACCGGCGCCGACCGCAAGGGCCGCGAGGGCAAATTCAAGCTGGCCGACGGCGGTACGCTGTTCCTCGACGAGATCGGGGACATGCCGCCCAGCCTGCAACCCAAATTGCTGCGCGCGCTGCAGGAAGGCGAGATCGAGGCGCTCGGCTCGAACAAGGTCATCGCCTTCGATGCGCGCGTGATCGCCGCCACGTCGCGCGATCTGGCGGCGCTGGTGCGCGAGGGCAAGTTCCGCGAGGACCTGTACTACCGGTTGAACGTGCTGCCGATCCGGGTGCCGCCGCTGCGCGAGCGCAGGCCCGACATTCCGGCTCTGGTGGAAGTGCTGGCCGAGGACATGGCCCTGCGCGGCGGCTCGGCGCCGCCGGAATTCGGCGCCGATGCGCTTGCCCTGCTGTCCGCGCAAGCCTGGCGCGGGAACATCCGTGAGCTGCGCAACGTGATGGAGCAGGCGGCGATGCGCAGCGACTCGCGGCGCATCGAGGTCCGGCACCTCGAGGAAGTGCTGCGCGAGTCGGGCGTCAAGCACATCCCCGCCGCGGCGGTAGCGAATGAGCCTGAACCCGGTGCAACGAGCCCGCATGCCTTGCGACCCCTGGCCCAGCAGGTTGCCGAGCTGGAGCGCCACGCCATCGATGCCGCGATGGCAGCCACTGGCGGCAACAAACTCGCCGCTGCCAAGCTGCTCGGCATTTCGCGCGCCAAGCTGTATGAACGCCTTGAGAATGTGACTGATTTTCAGGCAGTGTCTGCAAGGAAGACGGCAAAAATTGCCTGATTTTCGGGCAATCTCGCGCCACGGCTAAAAAATCTCGTTTGAGATCAATGCTCTCCTTGCTGGCACGACGCATGCATAACTCATCCGTCTTATCGTTCCGGCCAAGTACAAGGAGACAGTCCATGCAACGTCGCACCTGGGTGGCGCTCGCCGCGCTCGCAGCTTCCGCTTTCGTGTTTCCCCCGGCTTTCAGCCAGGGCAAGGACATCAAGATTGCGCACGTCTATAGCCGCACCGGCCCACTCGAGGCCTATGGCAAGCAGACACAGACCGGTTTGCTGATGGGGCTGGACTACGCGACCGGCGGCACCATGGCCGTGAACGGCCGCAAGATCACGGTCATCGAAAAGGACGACCAGGGCAAGCCCGACCTGGGCAAGTCACTGCTGGCCACGGCCTACTCGGATGACAAGGTGGACCTCGCTGTCGGGCCGACTTCCTCGGGCGTGGCGCTGGCCATGCTTCCGGTCGCCGAGGAATACAAGAAGATCCTGCTGGTGGAGCCGGCCGTCGCCGATTCGATCACCGGCGACAAGTGGAACCGCTACATCTTCCGCACCGGCCGCAACAGCTCGCAGGACGCGATCTCGAACGCCGTGGCGCTGGACAAGCCCGGCGTGACTATCGCGACGCTGGCGCAGGACTATGCCTTTGGCCGCGACGGCGTCAAGGCGTTCAAGGAATCGATCAAGAAGGCCAAGATCGTCCATGAGGAATTCCTGCCCCAGAACACGACCGACTTCACTGCGGGTGCGCAGCGGTTGATCGACAAGCTCAAGGACCAGCCCGGCCGCAAGGTCATCTGGGTGATCTGGGCGGGCGCCGGCAACCCGTTCAAGATCGCCGATCTTGACCTCAAGCGCCACGGCATCGAGATCGCCACGGGCGGCAACATCCTGCCCGCGATGGGCGCGTACAAGCAGTTCCCGGGGATGGAGGGGGCCACCTACTATTACTTCGGCATCCCCAAGAATGCCGTCAACGAAGCCTTGGTGGCCAGCCACTACAAGCAGTTCAAGAGCCCGCCGGACTTCTTCACCGCCGGCGGCTTCTCGGCCGCGATGGCGGTGGTGGCGGCGCTGAAGAAAACCAGCGGCGATACGGCCTCCGAAAAACTCATTGCCGCGATGGAAGGCATGAGTTTCGACACGCCCAAGGGCAAGATGACCTTCCGCAAGGATGACCACCAGGCCATGCAAAGCATGTACCACTTCAAGATCAAGTCGGACCCGGCGTTCGCCTGGGGCGTGCCGGAACTGGTCCGCGAGATCAGGCCCGAAGAGATGAACGTCCCGATCCGCAACAAGCGATAGCGCAGGCCGATGCGCCATCGGGCTTGCCTCGCCGCAATGGATGCCGGATCGGGCCTGCCCCGGACTTGATCCGGGTTCCGGCATGACAAAAGACTTGTCATTGCGGGCTTGACCCGCAATCCGGTGGATGCCGATCAGGGCTTGCCCCGGACTGTTCCGGGGTCCGGCATGACAGAGTGCAGCCGCGTCTCTTTCGAATTCAAGGCTTTCCGACACAACACCATGAGCCTGCTTGCCACCAAGGACCTCACGATCCGCTTCGGCGGACATGTGGCGGTCAATGGCGTGACCTGCGCTTTCCAGCCCGGCACGCTGACGGCCATCGTCGGCCCCAACGGCGCGGGCAAGACCACGTACTTCAACCTGATCTCCGGCCAGCTCAAGGCCACTGGCGGGCAGGTCACTCTCAATGGGCGCGACCTGTCGGGACTTTCCGCATCGGAGCGCACGCGCGCCGGGCTGGGGCGCGCCTTCCAGCTCACGAATCTGTTCCCGCGGCTGACGGTGCTCGAGAACGTGCGGCTGGCCGTGCAGGCCGCCCGCGCGGGCAAGCACCGGCGCGGCTTGAACCTGTGGAGCATCTGGAGCGACCATCGCGAGCTGATCGCGCGCGCCGACGAAATCCTGGCCGCGGTGGCATTGCGCGCCAAGGAAAACGAGTTGGTGGCGGGACTGCCGCATGGGGACCAGCGCAAGCTGGAAGTGGCGCTGCTGATGGGGCTGGAATCCCAGGTGTTCATGTTCGACGAACCGACCGCCGGCATGAACGCGGCCGAAGTCCCGGTGATCCTGAACCTGATCCGCAAGCTCAAGGAAGACGCCAGCAAGACCATCCTGCTGGTCGAACACAAGATGGACGTGGTGCGCGAACTGGCGGACCGGATCATCGTGCTGCACAACGGCACGCTGGTGGCCGACGGTGACCCGGCGACCGTGATCGCATCTCCAATCGTCCAAGAGGCTTATCTCGGCGTGGTGAAGGAGGCGGCATGAACGAGAACCTCCTAACCCTGGAAGGCGTGCATACGCACATCGGGGCGTACCACATCCTGCACGGCGTCGACCTGATGGTTCCCCGCGGCAAGCTCACCATGCTGCTGGGCCGCAACGGCGCCGGCAAGACGACGACGCTGCGCACGATCATGGGCTTGTGGCACGCCTCGCTAGGACGGATCACGTTCAACGGCCAGGACATCACGCAATCGGCCACGCCGCAGATCGCCTCCATGAACGTGGCGTACGTGCCCGAGAACATGGGCATCTTCTCCGACCTCACCGTCAAGGAAAACATGCTGTTGGCGGCGCGCTGGGCCAGGAACGCGGGCCAGATCGACGGCGAGCGCCTGCAATGGATCTTCTCGCTGTTTCCGGCAGTGCAGCAGTTCTGGAACCATCCGGCCGGCAAGCTTTCCGGCGGCCAGAAGCAGATGCTGGCCGTGGCGCGCGCCATCGTGGAGCCGCGCGAAATGCTCATCGTCGATGAGCCGAGCAAGGGCCTGGCCCCCGCGATCATCAACAACATGATCGATGCGTTCGCCCAGCTCAAGGCCAGCGGCGTGACGATCCTGCTGGTGGAGCAGAACTTCAACTTCGCCAAGCGGCTGGGCGACACGGTGGCGGTGATGGACAACGGCGTGGTCGTCCATGCGGGCTCGATGCGGGAACTCGCCGAGGACGAGGCGCTGCAGCGTTCGCTGCTGGGGCTGGCGATATGAGATCAGATTTCGACTGGAAGCCGCTCGCCCTGGTGCCGGTGCTCGCGTTGCTGGTGCTGCCCTTCATCGGTTCGGGCTCGACCTGGGTCACGCTGACGGTGGCCGGGCTGGCGATGGGCATGATCATCTTCATCATTGCCTCGGGACTGACGCTGGTGTTCGGCCTGATGGACGTGCTCAATTTCGGCCACGGCGTCTTCATTGCACTGGGCGCGTTCGTCGCGACCAGCGTCCTGGGCGGCATGGCCGACTACACCGCCTCGGCCAGCCTGTGGCGCAACATGATGGCGGTGTTGCCGGCCATGGTGGTGGCGATGCTGGTGGCAGGCGCCGTCGGCGTCGCCTTCGAGCGTTTCATCGTGCGCCCGGTGTACGGCAACCACCTCAAGCAGATCCTGATCACCATGGGCGGCATGATCATCGGCGAGGAGCTGATCAAGGTCATCTGGGGCCCGCTGCAGATCCCGCTGCCGCTGCCGGAGGGGATGCGCGGCACCATCCTGCTGGAATTTTTCGGCGACACGGCGGCCGTGGAGAAGTACCGCGCGATCGCCGTGGTGGTGGGACTGCTGGTGTTCGGTGTCCTGCTCTGGATATTGACCCGCACCAAGATCGGCCTGCTGATCCGCGCCGGTGTCCAGGACCGCGAGATGGTGGAGTCCCTGGGCTACCGCATCCGGATGCTGTTCATCGGGGTGTTCGTGGCCGGCAGCGCGTTGGCCGGCCTGGGCGGCGTCATGTGGGGCCTGTACCAGCAGAACGTCATCCCCCAGATGGGCGCGCAGGTCAACATCCTGATCTTCATCGTGCTGATCATCGGCGGCCTGGGTTCCACCACCGGGGCCCTGATAGGTGCCTTGCTGGTAGGCCTGATGGCCAACTACACCGGCTTCCTGGTTCCCAAGGCGGCCCTGTTTTCGAATATCGCGCTGATGATGGCCATCCTGCTGTGGCGTCCCCAGGGCGTCTACGCGCTCAGCCGCTAGGCAGCCGCTCATGCTGACCCGACTTCTCTCCGACGACTACCCGCGCAACCGGGTGCTGGCCGTGCTGCTGGTGGCGATCCTGCTGGGCCTGGCATTCATGCCCTTTGTTTTTCCGGGCGTGAAGGCGCTGAACGTCGCCGCCAAGATCCTGGTGTTCATCGTGCTGGTGGCCAGTTTCGACCTGCTGCTGGGTTACACGGGCATCGTCAGCTTCGCACACACCATGTTCTTCGGCATAGGCGCCTATGGCATCGCCATCGCGTCGACCCGCATGGGGCCCGGCTGGTCCGCGATCCTTGCCGGGCTGGCAGTGGCGCTGGCGTTGTCGTTTCTGCTGGCGCTGGCGGTGGGCCTGTTCTCGCTGCGGGTGCGCGCGATTTTCTTCTCCATGATCACGCTGGCGGTGGCGGCCGCGTTCCAGACGCTCGCGTCGCAGCTCTCTGAGATCACCGGCGGCGAGGACGGCCTGACCTTCAAGATGCCCGAGGTGCTGTCCCCGGCGTTCCAGCTTTCGGACGCGCCGATCCTGGGCGTCTCGTTGGATGGGCGTCTGATCTGCTACTACCTGCTGTTCCTGTCTGCGCTGGTACTGCTGCTGGCCATGCTGCGCATCGTGAACTCGCCGTTCGGCCGGGTGCTGCAGGCGATCCGCGAAAACGAGTTCCGCGCCGAAGCGCTCGGCTACCGGGTGGTCGTCTATCGCACGACGTCGAGCGTCCTGTCGGCGCTGTTCGCCACCGTGGCCGGAGCCATGCTCGCGATCTGGCTGCGCTACAACGGCCCGGACACTTCGCTGTCGTTCGAAGTCATGCTGGACGTGTTGCTGATCGTCGTGATCGGCGGCATGGGAACGATCTACGGGGCCGCCATCGGGTCGGGGGTGTTCGTGATCGCGCAGAGCTACCTGCAGGACCTGCTCAAGCTCGCCAGCGACGCGACGTCCTCGTTGCCCTGGCTGTCGGCGCTGCTGTCGCCCGACCGCTGGCTGCTCTGGCTGGGGCTGCTTTTCGTGCTGTCGGTCTATTACTTTCCGACCGGGGTCGTGGGGCGGCTCAGAGCGATGCGCGCTCGCGGCTGATGACCACGCATTGCCGTACACCCGAACTGGACATCACATCACCGAGGTGAATTCCATGCAGTACAGCTCCTGTTACGCGACCTGCGCGGGCCGCGAAATCCATTACACCGAGTGGGGGGCGCGGCACCGCCGCACCGTGATCGCGTGGCACGGACTGGCGCGCACCGGCCGCGACATGGACGAACTGGCCGAGCATCTTTCCAGCCGCTTCCGGGTGATCTGTCCCGACACGCTCGGGCGGGGCCTGAGCCAGTGGAGCCCCGATCCGCACAATGAGTACACCCTGGCCTTCTACGCCCGGCTGGCCGCCGAACTGTTCGACCAGCTGGAGATCGGCGAGGCGCACTGGGTTGGAACGTCGATGGGCGGCTCGATCGGGACCGTGTGCGCGGCGGGTTTGCTGCAGCCGCAGCTCAAGGGCCGCATCAGGAGCCTGGTGCTCAACGACAACGCGCCGCGGCTGGCCGATCCCGCGGTGGCGCGCATCCGCGCCTATGCGGGCAACCCGCCGGCGTTCGACACGATCGCCGAACTGGAGGCGTTCTTCCGACAGGTCTACAAGCCCTACGGCTGGCTCAGCGACGCGCAGTGGCGCCGGCTGACCGAAACGTCCACGCGCCGCCTGCCCGATGGTCGCGTCACTCCGCACTACGACCCGGCCATGGTGCGGCAGTTCATCGATCATCCCCACGACTACGAGTTGTGGCGGCACTACGACGCGGTCGCCATTCCGGTGCTGTGCCTGCGAGGCGCCGAATCGGATCTGGTGCTGCGCGAGACGACCGAGGAGATGATGCGCAGGGGGCCAGGGCTACTGGGCCTCGCACGGGTTGTCGAAGTGGCCGGCTGCGGTCATGCGCCCGCGCTCAATGTGCCGGAACAGCTCGACCTGGTTTCCTCGTTCATCGAACAGCACGACTCCCGGCGCGGCGGGCCGGCGTAGCGGTGCCTACCGCGCCGCGCCCTTGCCCAGGGCGGCTTCGCGCGACGCGCCCAGCACATCCGCGCCGGGCGTCTCGCGCGTGGGCCAGCCGGCCAGGTGCCGTTCAGCCAGGGCGCCCAGCGCGCCGATCCAGCCGGGATCGTCGTTCAGGCAGGGAATGTACTGGAACGCCTTGCCCCCCGCGGCCAGGAACGCGCGGCGTCCCTCGATGCCGATCTCTTCCAGCGTTTCCAGGCAGTCGCCCGTGAAGCCAGGGCAGGCCACGTCGACGCGCGCGACCCCGCGCCGCGCCAGTTCACGCAGTGTCGGTTCGGTATAGGGTTCCAGCCACTTGGCCCTGCCGAACCGCGACTGGAAGGTCAGCGTGTAGCGGTCCGGCTCCAGCGCCAGGTGCGCGGCCAGCAGCCGGGCGGTCTTGTGGCATTCGCAGTGATAGGGATCGCCCAGGTGCAGCGTGCGTTCCGGCACGCCATGAAAACTCATCACCAGGTGATCGCCGCGCCCATATTCGCGCCAATGGCCTTCGATGCGCCGGGCCAGCGCCTGAACGTATCCGCGATCGTCTTGGTAGCGATTGACAAACCGGAGTTCGGGCACGTTGCGCACGCGCGCCGACCAGGCCGCCACCGCGTCCATGGTGCTCGCGGTCGTCGTGCCGGAGTATTGGGGATAGGCGGGCAGAACGAGGATGCGCGTCGCGCCCGCGGCCTTCAGCGCGTCGAGTTGCGAGGCCACCGAAGGGTTTCCGTAGCGCATCGCGTGGCGCACGCTCACCCGGTGGCCGCGCTCGCCCAGCCAGCCTTGCAGCAGCTTGGCCTGCTTCTCGGTCCACAGCAGCAGCGGCGAGCCGTCGGCGGTCCAGACCTTCGCGTACTTGGCCGCCGATCTGGACGAGCGCAGGGGCAGGATCAATCCATGCAGGAGCGGCCACCACAGCAGCCGCGGAATCTCCACGACACGCGGGTCGGCGAGGAACTGCGCGAGGTAGCGGCGCACCGCGCCCGGGGTCGGCTCATCCGGCGTGCCCAGGTTGCAATACAGTATCGCGGTGGCGGGCGCCCGGCCATGGCTGAAATCGGGTTCCTGCTGGAAGGAGGGGGAGGAGGCCATGAGGTATTCTCACCGAATGAGCCCCACGTTCACGATTGTTCTTTGCGCCCCGAGGGGGCGGATGCCTGGTTAGAGGCGGCTTGTCGGAAAGCACGATGCTGGATATTGCAAGGGTCAGGGCGATCTCGATCGACCTTGACGACACGCTGTGGCCGATCTGGCCGACCATTGAACGAGCCGAAAAGGTACTGCACGACTGGCTCGTGGAGCACGCTCCGATGGCCGCCGCGCTGTTCTCCACGCCTTCGGCGCTGCGCGATATCCGCAACCACATGGCCGCCAGCCGCCCCGACCTGAAGAACGACCTGAGCGCGGTGCGCCGCGAGTCGATCCGCCTGGCGCTGTACCGTGCCGGCGAGAACCCGCTGCTGGCGGACCGGGCGTTCGAGGTTTTCTTTGCCGAGCGCCAGCGCGTGACGCTGTTCGAGGATGCGCGGCCATCCCTGCAGTTCCTGTCGGCACGCTTCCCTCTGGTGAGCATATCCAACGGCAACGCCGACCTGGAGCGCGTCGGACTGGACTCGTTTTTCCGCGCCGCGGTGTCGGCCCGCGAATTTGGTGTGGGCAAGCCCGATCCGCGGATCTTCCACGCGGCGGCCGGCGCCGTGGACCTGCGGCCGGCTGACCTGCTGCACGTGGGGGACGACGCCACGCTGGATGCGCTCGGGGCGCTCAACGCGGGCATGCAGGCCGCCTGGGTCAACCGCTCCGATCACATGTGGCCGCACGAGGTGCAGCCCCAGGTGACGCTCTCCAATCTGACGGAGCTTTGCGAACTGTTCTGCTGAAACCGCGCGGCAGCCGCGGAAAGCTGAACATCCCAGCGCAGGCGGGATCTGGCGGCCAGCCCCGCGCTTCAGAGGGTACCGAGTGCCTGGACTTTCCAGGCCAGCCAGAACTTGCGCAGCGGTGTCAGGCTCACGCGCTGATGCAGCACCTGGAAGCCGTCGCGCTCGATCTCGCGCAGCAGCGTGCGGTAGATGCTGGCCATCATCAGGCCGGGCTTCTGGCTTTGCCGGTCGGCCGCGGGCAACAGCGCCAGCGCCTTGTCGTACAGATGATGGGCACGCTCGGCCTGGAATTTCATGAGCGCGGTGAATCGTGCCGAATAGTTACGGTTGAGAATTTCGTGGGCCTTCACGTCGAACCGCTGCAGCTCGTTCAGCGGAAGGTAGATGCGCCCGCGCCGCGCATCCTCCCCCACGTCGCGGATGATGTTGGTGAGCTGGAACGCCAGTCCCAGCTGGTGCGCGTAATCGGTGGTGCGCGGGTCGGCCTGGCCGAAGATGCGCGCCGACACCTCGCCCACCACGCCGGCCACCAGGTGGCAATACCGCTCCAGCGCCGGGAAGTCCAGATAGCGCGTCTGGTCCAGGTCCATGCGGCAGCCCTCGATCACCGCCTGCAAATGCGCCTGTTCGATGCCGAACATTGCGGCGCAGGGCATCAAGGCCTTCATCACCGGATGGGTCGCCTCGCCGGCGAACGATTTCGCCACTTCGAGTTGCCACCACGCGAGCTTGGCGCGGGCCACGGCGCTGTCGCTGACGTCGTCCACGACGTCGTCGACCTCGCGGCAGAAAGCATAGAAGGCGGTGATGGCGGCACGCTGCGGCCTGGGCAGGAACAGGAACGCGTAATAGAAGCTGCTGCCCGACGCGGCAGCCTTGTCCTGCACGTACTCTTGCGGTGTCATGGCCGTGGATTCTCCCATTCGCGGCTCACGACCCACTTTGCAAGCGGCCGAACAGCGCCTGGATCGGTGCGCGGCCGGCGAGCGTGAAGGCCAGCCGGGCCAGCATAGAACGCACTTCGTGGCGCGGCACCTTGACCTTGCGCTGCAGGCGCTGCGGGCCGGCCGCGCGCAGCAGCGCCAGCGTGCGGGCTCCCACTAGCGCGGGCAGCGCGCTGGCCGCGCGAACCCGGCGGCTGCTGACGGCGCCGGCATACCGGATGCCCGATTCGAGCCGGCGCTGCGCCAGCGCCTGCCAACGGTTCCAGACCTCTTCGAAGCGGTCGGGCTCGGCCAGGATGTCCTGGGGCCGAAGCCCGGCCGCGGCGAGTTCGTCGGCCGGAAAGTAGCAACGCCCCGCGGCCAGGTCGGCGCCCGCGTCGCGCAGGATGTTCACCAGCTGCAGGCCCGCTCCAAAGTCACGGCCCAGCGCACGCATCTCATGCTTGGGCAGGCTGCCAAAGCCGGGCACGTGCCGAAAGCACAGTTCGGTCCAGAATTCGCCGACACAGCCCGCCACCAGATAGGTGTACTCATCCAGCTCCCGCTGCGTGGCCAGGGCCGCAATGCCCGGACCTTGGGCGAATCGCTCGATATCCAGCGCCTGGCCGCGGGTGATGTGGCGCAGCACGCCGCGAACGTCATCGCCGTCCGCTCGTTCGAGCTCGTCCAGCCATGACATGCACCTGGGAAGTTCCTCGATGAGGCTGCGCTCGGCGGGGTGAGATTGCAGACGCGCGAACGATGCCGCGAGGCCGGCAGCGGCGGCGGGCGCGGGAAGGCGGCCATCGACTGCCGCAGCCAACGCTGCGAGCTGCTCGCAGCGCTCGTTCGCCGGCAGGCCCGCGGTATCCGCCACGGTATCGGATGCGCGTGCCAGCAAATAGGCCACCGCAACCGGGCGGCGCAGCGGGGCCGGCAGCAGCCGGATCGATACGTAGAACGATCGCGAAACCCCGCGCAGGAGCGCAAGCATTTCAGGAGGGGCAGGGGCCAGGGGCATGGTGGATCAGCCGTGGATTGTCGCTTGACAAGCTTGTCCGAATATCATAGATTACTAACCAGTCAGTCATTAGCAACTAATTTAGTGAACTTTCAGGTTAGCTCTGTCATGAACAAACATTCTTCCGATGGCTCTGGTCGTTTCACGCTCGGCCTCGTCCTTGCGGCAGCCGTTGCGCTGACAGCATGCAGCAAACCCGAGGCGCCGCAAGAGCCGGTGCGTTCCGTCAAGGTGCTCACGGTCACGGGCGGCACTTTGCAATCGGGTCATGAGTTTGCCGGTGAGGTCCGGCCCCGGGTCGAGTCGCGGCTGGGATTTCGCGTCGCCGGCAAGATGATCCGGCGCCAGGCCGAGTTGGGGCAACGCGTCAAGGCCGGCCAGGTGCTCGCGCAATTGGACCCGCGGGACTACCAGCTGGCCGCGGACGCGGCGCGGGCGCAGGTCGACGCGGCCACGACCAACCGCGACCTCGCGGCGGCCGATTTCAAACGCTACGCGGCGCTGAAGGACCAGAACTTCATCAGCGGCGCCGAGCTCGAGCGGCGCGAAACCACTCTGAAAGCGGCGCAGGCGCAATTGAACCAGGCCAAGGCGCAGCTGGCCGCGCAAGGCAACCAGGCCGGCTACGCCAACCTGGTGGCCGACGTATCGGGCGTGGTCACCGCCGTCGAGGCCGAGCCGGGGCAGGTGGTCGCGGCCGGCACGCCGGTCGTGCGCATCGCCCAGGATGGCCCGCGCGATGTGGTGTTCTCGGTGCCGGAGGACAAGGTCGCCGCGATCAAGGCCGGCTCCGACGTCGCCGTCCGCGTCTGGGCCGACAGCACGCCGCTGGCCGGCAAGGTGCGTGAGGTTGCCGCCAGTGCGGACCCGGTCACTCGGACCTATCCCGTGAAGGTGGCGCTCGACGCCGCTGCCGCGCCGCCGCTGGGCGCCACGGTTTACGTTTGGCCGCAGGCCTTGAGCCGCGCCGGCGCCCCGGTGATCAAGCTCCCGACCAGCGCACTGCGCAAGGAAGGGCAGGGCACGGCGGTCTGGGTGCTGGACAAGTCGACCATGACCCTGGCGTCGCGGCCCGTTCAGGTCGCGAGCGCCGACGGCAACGACGCGGTCATCGCGGCCGGCTTGCAGCCCGGCATGCTGGTGGTGGCGGCCGGGGTGCATGTGCTGTCATCCGGCCAGAAGGTCGCCATCTACCAGGAAAGAACGGCCCAGAGCACGGCGACGGCACAGCAGGATGCGGCCCGGAACATGGCCAGCGCGGCCGGCTCCGCCCACGCCGCCACCCTGCCTGCCGTGAGGTGAGCCCGGTATGAACACGATGCCACCCAAAGGGGGGTTCAACCTCTCGAAATGGGCACTGGACCATCCCGCGCTCACGCGGTACCTGATGGTGGTGCTGATGCTGCTGGGTTTCGCCGCCTACTTCCAGCTGGGGCAGGACGAGGACCCGCCCTTCACCTTCCGCGCGATGGTGGTGCGCACCTATTGGCCCGGCGCCACCGCGCAGCAGATGGCCGAGCAGGTGACGGACAAGATCGAGCGAGCGCTCCAGGAAGCGCCGTACGCCGACAAGATCAGCAGCTACTCCAAGCCCGGCGAGTCGCAGATCATCTTCCAGATCAAGGATTCGTCCCGGCCCGGCGATGTGGCCAACGTCTGGTACACGGTGCGCAAGAAGATCGGCGATATGCGCTTGACGCTGCCTGCCGGCATCCAGGGCCCGTTCTTCAACGACGATTTCGGCGATGTCTATGGCGTGATCTACGCGCTCGAGTCGGACGGCTTCGACTACGCCGAACTCAAGACCTTCGCCGACGACGTCCGCCAGCAGCTGCTGCGGGTCCAGGATGTGGCCAAGGTCGAATTGTTCGGCGTCCAGGACGAGAAGGTCTATGTCGAGATCTCGCAGAAGCGGCTGGCCCAGCTCGGGCTCGACATGGGCCAGGTCCTGCAGCAAATGGGGCAGCAGAATGCGGTGGAATCCGCAGGGGCGGTGCAAACGCCGCTGGACGTGGTGCAGGTGCGGGTCGGCGGCCAGTTCGAGGCCGTGGAGCAGCTTCGGGCCATGCCCATTCGCGGCAGTTCGGGCAACCAGCTGCGCCTGGGCGACATCGCCTCCATCTCCCGCGGCTATGTCGATCCGCCGGCCGTCAAGGTGCGGCACCAGGGCAAGGAAGTCATCGCGCTGGGCGTCTCGATGGCCAAGGGCGGCGACATCATCCGCCTGGGCCATTCGCTCAAGGCCGTGTCCCACCGCATCGACGACGCGCTTCCCGCCGGCGTCAAGCTGGTGCAGATCCAGGATCAGCCGCGCGCGGTGTCGAATTCGGTCAACGAATTCGTGCGCACGCTTTTCGAGGCGGTGGCGATCGTGCTGGCGGTAAGTTTCCTCGCGCTGGGGCTGCACAAACGCCCCGGCGCCGCGGGCCTGCCCCTGTGGAAACGCTATTTCGTCGATATGCGCCCGGGCCTGGTGGTGGGCATCACGATTCCGCTGGTGCTCGCGGTGACCTTCCTGGCCATGGACTTCTGGGGCATCGGCCTGCACAAGATTTCGCTGGGCTCCCTGATCATCGCGCTGGGCTTGCTGGTCGATGACGCCATCATTGCCGTGGAGATGATGGTGCGCAAGATGGAAGAAGGCTACGACAAGGTCCGCGCCGCGACCTTCGCCTACGAGATCACCGCCATGCCGATGTTGACCGGCACGCTGATCACCGCCACCGGCTTCCTGCCGATCGGCATGGCCAAGTCCACGGTGGGCGAGTACACCTTCGCGATCTTCGCCGTCACCGTGGTGGCGCTGGTCCTGAGCTGGCTGGTCTCGGTCTACTTCGTGCCCTATCTCGGCACGCTGGTGCTGAAGGCCAAGCCGGTCTCGTCCGAGCACCAGGAGCACTTCGACACGCCCTTCTACCGCAACTTCCGCCGGCTGGTGAACTGGTGCGTGGAGCACCGCTGGAAGACGATCGCCGCCACCGTGGCCCTGTTCGGGCTGGGCATCGTGGGCATGGGCAAGGTGCAGCAGCAGTTCTTCCCCGATTCCAGCCGGCCGGAGATCCTGGTCGACATCTGGTTCCCGGAAGGCACCTCCTTCGCGGCCAACGAGGAAGCCTCGCGCCGGGTGGAACAGCGCCTGATGCGCGAGCCCGGGGTGAACACGGTCACCACCTGGCT
>DATMBW010000571.1:0-7767 GCA_035559095.1 Ramlibacter sp. | reverse complement strand
CGCAAGCTCGGGCAACCCATCGCGGACATCCTGACGCGCCGGCCGTACACGCAAATGCAGAGCCTGCTCGATGCGACCCAGACGAAAGGGCGGCGCTACTACTGGAAATCGCACTACATGGCCAAGCTGACCGGTGAGCTGGATGACCTTGCCGTCGCGCACGCCGCGCGAATCGTTTCGCCGCACTCGGCGATCCTGTTCTTCCAGCTCCAGGGCGCCCTGGGCGAGTTGCCCGCGGACCATTCACCGGCAGGCAACCGCGACGCGACCTATGTGCTGAACATAGCAGGTTCCTGGGAAAAGCCCGAGGACGACGCGGCCAACATCAGGTGGGCGCGCGACTGTTTCGAGGCCACCCGGGCCCACTCGACCGGAGGAACCTACGTGAACTTCCTGACCGAAGAGGAAGGTGCGGACCGCATCGAGGCGGCGTACGGCCGGGCCACACTGGACAAGCTGGCGGTAATCAAGCGCAAGTACGATCCCGATGACCTGTTCCGGCACACGAAGCGGGTATCGCCGTGAATCGGCGTCCCGCGTGACGGCCCTGCGCGTCACGGGGCACGCGGGTGTTTCCGGAAGAACTCCCAAATGACGTCGGTGGCACTGATCTTGTTCGACGTCTTGCCCACCATGGTCTCGGGCAGAAGGCTGTGACCGCCGGCCCAGGTGTGTCCCAGTTGGTCGACCGCGATGTAGATTACCTCCGCGCCGCCCAGGCAGGGAGCGTACGTTTCCGTGCGGACTGCGTTGACGCGAGCGCCTGGGCCCATCCCAGGATCGAATCGCGCACGGGTGGCTTGGGTTTCGCGCGGACCTTGTCGGCGGCGCCGCTTGCGAGTTTCGGCACGCCGCCCTCGATCAGGTTCAATGGATCGGCCGTGCCCGTGACATAGCACATGGAAACCGGGTGCTTGAACATCGGGGGATCAAACCAGAGTGCGCCCGCGACTGGCGCGATGGCAGCGATGCGATCCGCCATTTGCGCGCCGACGCGAAAGCTCATCGAGGCACCGTTGGAAAAGCCGGTGACGAAAATCCGCCGTGCGTCCACCGCGAAGCGAGCGGAGAGATCGTCGAGCATGGCGGCGATGAAGCCGACGTCGTCCGGAATTTCCTGGCCGGCGTAAAACCGGTCGGAGCCGTCGTTCCAGAGCCGAGGATTGCCGGCGAAGCTGCCCGGCCGGGCCGGATCGCGCGCCATGGCGTTGGGAAAGACGGCCAGGAAATCCTCCTTGTCGGCCTTCGCCGCCCACCCCGTCTCCCACAATGCGGCCCTCGCGCTGCCACCGCCGCCGTGCAGCATGATCACCACTGGCGCGGGCGTCTGGGCTCGGTAGCCGGCGGGAACATGAACGATGTAGGTCCGCTGCGAGCCGTTCACGGCGATTGCAAGCGTGTGGGTGCCGGGTTCGCCGTGCTTGTCCAGGGCGTGGGCGCCCCGCGGAAGGAAGGCCAGTACAAGAAGACAAACAACGAGGCGCGCCGGCGCCGCGAACATCCCACCTAGGGCGATTTTCACTTCCTGCCCCATCGTTCGATGAGGCGCAGGGCGGCTTGTCTCAGTTGTCCCCCCTGTTTCCCTGAAAGCGGCCCGGTTGCCTGCCAGGACAGGACATCCCGGTAGTCGGTCTTCGCGCACTCCACGAAGTGGGCGAGTTTGTCGCGGTCTCCCTGGCTGAGCGCAACGATGGCCAATTGAACCCGTTCCCGTTCGCGTTCGTAAGGCTCGGCACCGTAGAGGTCCAGCGCCGCGAGCACTGCCTCCACGTCGTTCGGAAACGCGGCATGGACCTCTGCAATGACGTCTTCGCGTGTGTTCGGCATGCGTCGCTCCGGGTTGGTGATTTGCGGCAGCTTCTCACTCCATCTGCGTTCTTCTCAAATCGTCACTTGCGACCCCAGCGCCAACGAGGGGGTTCGCCCTTCACATAGCAAACAGCCACACTTCGCCAGCTCCCAGGCGCCTTACGTTCCACGTGAGCGGCGACCGCCCTCACAGCCACCGCCGAACCCTTGCCTTGTACGACGCGTATTCCGCACCAAAGAGCGCCGACAAGGCGCGCTCCTCGGGCTTGATCTGGAATTCGTTGATGTACAGGACAAACGCCGGCACAAAGAGCAGGGCCAGCCAGCTTGACATGTACGCGGCCCACGCGAGCAGGTACAGCAGCAGACTGAGGTACATGGGATTGCGCGTGAAGCGAAACACGCCGCCGGTGACCAGCGACGACGCGGCGCTGGGTTTGGTTGGGTTCATTGTGGTTTTTGCCCGCAGGAACCAGAGCATGCCGGCGCACCCGAAAGTCAGGCCAACGGAAGCAAGAACAACCGCAACACCCAGCCGAGCACCGAACGGAACTTCGACCGGCGCGACCACCGAGGAGGCGAGCCACATGAGCAGACCAAAGACCAACGCTACGGCCGGTGGCGGAACCTTCCCTTCAAGGGAGCCCATGGCAACGATGGTGAAGCATGACGAATGAAAAGGAGTTTAGCGCCTCAAGCTAACGCCCGCCCAGCCCCATCGAGCGCGTGATCACCTCCTTCATGATCTCGTTGGTGCCGCCGTAGATGCGCTGCACGCGCGCGTCGGCGTAGGCGCGCGTGATGGGGTATTCCCACATGTAGCCGTAGCCGCCGTGCAACTGCACGCACTCGTCCATCACCTTGCACTGCAGGTCAGTGGTCCAGTACTTGGCCATGCTGGCGGTGGCGGTGTCGAGCTGGTCCTGGCACACCAGCTCGAGGCACTTGTCGACAAAGACCCGGGCGATCTGCACCTCGGTCTGCAGCTCGGCCAGCGTGTAGCGCGTGTTCTGGTAGGCCGCCACCGGCTGGCCGAACACCTTGCGCTCCTTGACGTATTCCACCGTCCAGTCGATCGCGGCCTGCGCCGACGCCACGGCCGTGACGGCGATCTGCATGCGCTCCCAGGGCAGCTGCTCCATCAGGCAGATGAAACCCTTGTTCTCGAACGCGGCGCCGCCCAGCAGGTTGTCCGGCGGCACGCTGACGTCGTCGAAGAACAGCTCGGCGGTGTCCTGGGCCTTCAGGCCGAGCTTCTTCAACCGCTTGCCGTGCTCGAAACCCTCCATGCCGCGCTCGACCAGCAACAGGCTGGTGCCCTTGGCGCCTGCGGCCGGATCGGTCTTGGCCACCACGATCACCAGGTCGGCATGCCAGCCGTTGGTGATGAAGGTCTTGCTGCCGTTGAGGAGATAGCTGCCGCCGGCCTGCTTGCTCGCCGTGCTCTTGATCGCCTGCAAGTCGCTGCCTGCCGCGGGCTCGCTCATGGCGATCGCGCCGATCATCTCGCCGCTGGCGAGCTTGGGCAGATACTTGTGCTTCTGCGCTTCGGTTCCGTAGTGAAGGATGTAGGGCGCCACGATCTCGCTGTGCAGGCCGAAACCGATGCCGGTGTACCCGCCGCGCGCGAGCTCTTCCATCTGCACTACCGAATACAGCTTGTCGGCGCCCGAGCCGCCGTATTCTTCCGGCAGCGTCGCGCACAGAAAGCCGTTGGCGCCGGCCCTGTTCCACACCGCGCGGTCCACATAGCCTTGCTCCTCCCAGTCGCCGTGGCAAGGCGCGATTTCCTTGTCCACGAAGCGCCGGAAGCTGTCACGGAAGGCCTGGTGGTCCGCATTGAAGAGCGTGCGTTCGATCATGGGTGGATGCTCCTGGGTCTGGGTGACGCCGTTCATCACCTCGGGTGTCGCCATTTTTACAGAGCGGTTGCTTGGTGAAAAGAATATACTGCATGCGGCGTCATATTCCCCATCATTGCGGGCCTGGCCCGCAACCCATGGTTCCCGGGCCCGCGTTGACCCGTCCTGTTCAGGAGCACCCATCATGACCGAAGCCTATGTCTACGACGCCGTGCGCACGCCGCGCGGCAAAGGCAAGAAAGACGGCAGCCTGCACGAGGTCAAACCCGTCAACCTGCTTGCAGGTGTGCTGACCGACCTGCAGCGCCGCAACGACTTCGACACCGGCCAGGTGGACGATGTCGTGATGGGCGTCGTCTCGCCCATCGGCGAGCAGGGGTCCGTCATCGCCAAGGTGGCGGCGTTGAAGGCCGGCTGGGACTTCCGCTGCGCCGGCGTACAGCTCAACCGGTTTTGCGCGTCCGGCCTGGAGGCGGTGAACATGGCGGCGCAGAAAGTGCGCTCGGGCTGGGAAGACCTGGTCGTCGCCGGCGGCGTCGAAAGCATGAGCCGGGTGCCGATCGGCTCGGACGGCGGCGCCTGGGCCCAGGACCCGGAAACCAACGCGGCCACCGCGTTCGTGCCCCAGGGCATCGGCGCGGACCTGATCGCCACGCTGGAAGGTTTTTCGCGCGAGGACCTGGACGCTTTCGCGCTCGAAAGCCAGAGACGTGCGGCCAGGGCGCGTGAGGGCGGCTTTTTCGCCGGCTCGATCGTGCCGGTCAAGGACTTCCTCGACCAGACCATCCTGGACCAGGACGAATTCATCAAGCCCCACACCACGATGGAAGGCCTGGCCTCGCTCAGGCCCGCATTCGACCAGCTCGGGGCCATGGGCTTCGACGCGGTGGCGATCAGCCGCTACCCGCAGGTCGAGCGCATCCACCACGTTCATCACGCCGGCAACTCCTCGGGCATCGTCGACGGCGCCGCGGCGATGCTGATCGGCAGCGAGTCGGCCGCCAGGACGCACGGCTTCAAGCCGCGCGCCCGCATCGTGGCGGCGGCCCTGTCCGGCGCCGATCCGACCATCATGCTCACCGGCCCCATGCCGGCGGCGCGCAAGGCGCTGGCCAAGGCCGGCATGACGATCGGGCAGATCGACCTGTTCGAAGTCAATGAAGCCTTCGCCGCGGTGCCGCTGAAGTTCATGCGGGAAATGGGCGTTCCCCATGAGAAGGTCAACGTCAACGGCGGCGCGATCGCGATGGGCCACCCTCTGGGCGCCACCGGCGCGATGATCCTGAACACGCTCATCGACGAGCTGCACCGGCGCAATCTGCGCTACGGGATGGCGACGCTGTGCGTGGGCGGCGGCATGGGGATCGCAACGATTGTCGAGCGGATGTAGGTTCTTCTCACGCCAACATGGATTGCGGGTCAAGCCCGCAATGACAACCTGATGAAAACCATCCAATACGAACTGCGGGACGGAATCGCCACGGTGACCTTCGACGAGCAGGGCTCGCCGGTCAACACCATGTGCGAGCAATGGCAGCAGGACCTGAGCGACGTCACAGCGCAGGTGGTCAAGGACAAGGAGGCGATCCGGGGCATCGTCCTGGCTTCGGCCAAGAGCACATTCTTTGCCGGCGCCGACCTCAAGGGCACCATGCGGCTGCAGCCTTCCGACGCCGCGCGGGTGTTCCAGGAAATCGAGCGCACCAAGAAGAATTTCCGCACGCTCGAGACGCTGGGCAAACCGGTGGTGAGCTGCCTGAATGGGTCGGCCCTGGGCGGCGGCTGGGAGGTGGCGCTGGTCGGCCACTACCGGGTCGCGGTGGACGATCCCAAGATCCAGTTCGGCCTGCCGGAGCTCACGCTGGGCCTGATCCCGGGCGCCTCCGGCATCACGAAGATGACGCGCCTGCTTGGCCTGATGGGCGCGCAGCCGTACATCCTGGAAAGCAAGCTCTTTGCGCCGCGCGAGGCGCTGGAGCTGGGCCTGGTCCATGAGCTGGTGCCCGACGCGTCCGCGCTCAGGCCGGCCGCCCTGGCCTGGATCGCCAAGCATGGAAGCGCCGCCGCACCGGCCCACCATCCATGGGACGACAAGAACTACAAGATGCCGGGCGGCACGCCGAGCAACCCGAAGATCGCGGGCATGCTGGCCGTCGCACCGGCCATGCTCCGGCAGAAGACGCGCGGCCTCTACCCCGCCCCCGAGTACGCGCTGGCCGCCATGGTGGAAGGCGCGCAGGTCGACTTCGACACGGCGTTGCGCATCGAAAGCCGCTACCTCGCCAAGCTGATCGTCAGTCCGGTCGCGAAGAACATGATCAACACGTTCTTCTTCAACATGAACGCGATCAAGTCCGGGCAGTCCCGGCCGAAGTCGCTACGGGACGGCGCCTGCGTTGACCTCCCGCGCTACAAGCCGCAGCGAGTGGGCATCCTGGGCGCCGGCATGATGGGCGCGGGCATCGCCTACGTCCAGGCCAGCCGCGGCATCGCGACCGTGCTGCGCGACATCACGATGGACAAGGCCGAAGCCGGCAAGTCGCTCAGCAGCAGGATCACGCAGCCGCGCGTCGAGAAGGGCCGCATGAGCCCGCACGACCAGGAAGCCCTGCTGTCGCGCATCACCGCGACGGACTCGGCCGAAGACCTGCGCGGCTGCGACCTCATCATCGAGGCGGTATTCGAGAATCGCGACCTCAAGGCCCGCGTCACGCAGGAGGCCGAGCCGAGGCTGGCGCCCGGCGGCTTCTTCGCCAGCAACACCTCGACGTTGCCGATCAGCGGCCTGGCCAAGGCCAGCAAGCGGCCCGAGAAATTCGTCGGCATCCACTTCTTCAGCCCCGTGGACAAGATGAAGCTGGTCGAGATCATTCGCGGCAAGCAGACCGACGACGAGACGGTCGCCCGCGCCTTCGACTACGTGCAGGCGATCGGCAAGATCCCGATTGTGGTCAACGACTCGCGCGGCTTCTTCACGTCGCGGGTCTTCGGCACTTTCGTGATGGAAGCCGCGGCCATGATCGGCGAGGGCCTTCCGGCCGCCGTGGTGGAGCAGGCGGGCATCCAGGCCGGCATGCCGGTGGGGCCGCTCGCGGTCCTGGACGAGACGGCCCTGTCGCTGTCGGTGCATGTGCTGGACCAGACCCGTGCCGACTACCGCGCGGAGGGTGGCACCTACATCGCCTCGCCCGGCGAGCTGCTGGTCGAGCGGATGGTCAAGGAGTTCGACCGCAACGGCCGCGCTGCCGGCGCCGGCTTCTACGAATACCCCGAGGAAAAAGGCGCGAAGAAGTACCTCTGGCCCGAGCTGAAGCGCTTGTTCGAAAAGCCCGGCGTGGCCTGGGACATGCGCGACCTGAAGGACCGGCTGCTGTACCGCCAGGCGGTGGAGACGGCGCGCTGCCTCTCGGAGAATGTGCTGACCACCGTGCACGACGCCAACATCGGCTCGATCTTCGGCATCGGCTTTCCGGGCTGGACCGGCGGCGCCCTGCAGTTCATCTACGGCACCGGCATCGATGCCTTCTGCGCGCGCACCGAGCAACTGGCCGACAGGTACGGACCGGGTTTCGCGCTGACGGGGCAGGTCAAGGACGCGATCCGCAGGCACCAGCCGATGTATTGATCGTCGGGGGGCGCAGGAATCACGGCAGCCCCGCGCCCGGAACCTCCACGCGCGCGACGTGAATCATCCCGCTGCGCTGGGCACGCGACTGCTCCGGCGTCACCAGCACGCGGCCTGTCAGCACGAACAAGGTCCGGCGGTCCTCGCCACCCAGCATGCAGGCGACGGCCTGGTTCGCGGTGGGAATGCGATGCGTCACCTCGCCGCCCTCGCGCACGCGCAGCACTTCGCGGGTCACCGGCGAGGCGAGCCACACCGCCCCTTCGGCATCCAGGCAAATCCCGTCGGGACCCAATCCCTTGCCCTCGAGCTGCGCCCACACGCGGCGGCGCCCCAGCGATCCGTCGTCCATCACGTCGAACGCCGTCAGGCGCTGGCCGTAGCTTTCGCCCACGATCAGGGTGCGCCCGTCCGGCGTCAGCACCGTGCCGTTCGGGAAATGCATGTCGGCAGCGGCGACGCGGGCCCGGC
>DATMBW010000570.1:0-5625 GCA_035559095.1 Ramlibacter sp. | reverse complement strand
CCAGGCCCAGGCGCGGCTCGTCGCGCAGCAGGTTCGCCGCCAGCTGCATGCGCCATTGGGTGAGATAGCGCATCGGAGCAACGCCCAGGGCTTGCACGAACCGCTCGGCCAGGACCGAGCGCGATACCGCCACGCGCTGCGCCAGCCTTGACACCGTCCACGGCTCGGCAGGGCGCGCGTGCAATTGCGTGAGCGCACGGCCCAGCACCGGATCGCGCAGGGCGCCAAGCCATCCGGACTGTCCGGGTGGCAGTTCCCGCGCGTACTGCTGCAAGCAGTCCACCAGCACCAACTCGGGCAAGCGGGCCAGCAGCTCGGCCGCGCGCGGGCCGGCCTGGTCGGCCTGCTCGACCACATACCGCAGGCTGGCCTCGCGCCACTGGGCGGCCTGGCGCGAGCTCGGCCGCACGTGGATGAGGCGGGGCAGGGCGCCCAGCAGTGGGTTGAACAGCAGGTCGTCGCAATGCAGGTAGCCGCACAGGATGCGGGTGGCTCCACCCCCGCCGCTGATGCGCACCACCGGCATCTCCTTCCATGGCGGCGCGGGCAGCAGCGTCGCGATGGGCACGGGCGGCGTGCCTTCGGGAAAGCCCATTGTGTGCGTGTCGCAGTACGGCAGCACGACAGCGTCACCCGCACTCGCTTCGACGTATTCGCCGGTGGCAAGCTCGATGCGGAAGCTTCCCTCCACCGCCACATGGAAGAGCACCAGCGTGCGCGCGCCCGGCTGCACGATCTGGCACAACGTGGCCGCGTCGGTCGAGGCGAAGGCCCATGGCGCCGCGAACTCACCGCGCAGGAACACGGCGCTGGCCAGGTGAATGCGCTGCAGCACGTCGGACAACAGATCCGCATGGTCGGTGCGGTCCGTGGTGTCCGCGGCGTTCGCATGGTCCGCCGGCCCCTGGCCGGGGACGATGCCCAGATTCGGAGTTTCAGCCATGAAGTTCGGTGTCCGGATGCTTGGTTTTCAGGCGCTTCGAAATCATAGTTCCGTCCTTGCAACTTAAGGAGATTCAAATGCCCAAATTCGTCATTGAAAGAGAGCTGAAGGACGCCGGCAAGATGTCCCCGATGGACCTCAAGGGCCTGGCCCAGAAATCATGCGACGTGCTGCGTGAAATGGGCCCGCGCGCCCTTTGGCAGCACAGCTACGTGACGGACGACAAGATCTACTGCGTCTACATTGCCGACAGCGAGAAGGATGTGCGGGAGCACGCGCAAAAGGGGGGCTTTCCGGCCAACACCATCTCGACCGTGCGAGCCGTCATCGATCCGGCGACGGCAGAGTGACAGGAAACGACTAGCCGTCGCAGGTCGCCCCTGCGGCACGCCGGAACGTGGCGCCGCGCGCCAACGCGAGTGCCCCTTCGCCTGACGTGACTGCGAGTTCATCGCCTGCCATCGTCAGCACCAGCGAGCCGACCCGGGTCGCCTGGGTGCGCAGCATGCTGCCGTCGATGCGGCCTTCGATGACTCGGACCCGGTCGCGCCGGGCGAGGCTGCCCTGGACTTCCTGGTAGCGCTGCGACAGCCGCAGCCTGAATTCCCGCAGCGCCGCGGTGCCGCACCACAGACCGTCCATCCGCGCGGGCACCACCCACAGGTGCACCTTGCTGGACTTCTCCACGCCGACCTGCTTGTCGGGCACCGGGACGACGGTCGTGCGGTCGGGCTGCCAGTCACCCATGTCCCAGTCGTGCGACACGACGCGCGTTCCGGGCTTCAGTGCAAGCAGGGCGGGGCGCAGTTGCAGGTTGACCTGTGGCAGCAGGTACATCGTGATCACGCTGGCCGCCGAGAAGTCGGTCTGGAACAGGTCCTGCTGGCGGAAGGTCACGCGTTCGGCCACGCCCGCCTCACGCGCGCTGCGGATGCTTTGCCCAACCAGCTCAGGCACGATTTCCACGCCCAGCCCGGTCGCCCCGAAGCGCTTGGCCGCGAGGATGACGATGCGCCCGTCGCCCGAGCCCAGGTCGACCACATGGTCGCCGGGTCCCACGTTGGCGATGCGCAGCATCTCGAGCGTGACGCTGTCCGGGGACGTGATGAAAGGGACTTCCTCGCTCTGGCCGAGCGCGGACACGCTCGCGAGCACGGCGGTCGCGGCAAGAAAGCGGATGAGATGGCGGCGCAGGCACTGCATGCGAGGAACATAGCATGCGCCCGACTTCTCCGTTCTAGAACCCCGCGCCCTGCGCCTGCGCCAGGAAATCGGCGAGCGTCGTGACGAACAGGAGCTCGTTGTTCGATGCCGGGCCCAGGTAGTAGACGTTGCCGTCCTTCACGCCGACGTAGGCCTGGGAGAACGGGTAGTAGCGGTAGTAGAACCCCAGCGCGATGTCCGACGTCGCTCCCGCTGGTTGCAGGAAAGCGGCGTAGGCGCTCTCCGCGTAGTCGAAGACCCGCTCGACCTGCGATACAGTCCTGATCGTCTCGATGATCCCGCCCGGCGCGCCAAGAATCGAGCCGGAGAGCGCATAGCCGCCGGGAATGCCCGAGGCAAAACCCGCTGAGTCGACCGTGCCCGCGCAAAACGCCCAATCGGTGTACGTCGCCGTCGGCGATCTGACGAATTCGGGGTAGCCCCTGCGCATGTAGCGATGGTCGCAGTCGTAAGCCTCGCGCCTGAGCCACAGCGCAGGTCCCTCGAACAGCGCGCTGGCCAGCGGCACGACGCCATCGTTGGGGTAGGGCCGCGAAAACGCGCCGCGCAGGAAATTGTAAGAGATGTACAGGTCTGCAGAGGAGCCGGGCTTGTAGACGCCGACCGCGCCCGACTCGTCGTCCGGGTCCTGCAAGGCGTTGGCCGCGTACGCGATGACCTTGTGGTAGTAACCCGGCAGGGGGTTGGCGGGAACGCTGCCGCAACGGCCGTAATCCGCTCCGTTGGAGGGCGCATAGTTGTTCAGCCGCGCAAGCCACTGGTTGCAGCGCAAGCTCGACGAGTCGAGTCTGTCGAAGTTGGTCCAGCTGGTCTCGGCCACGAAGCCGGGGTAGGCATTGTCCAACTCGTTGACCGTGTCCAGGCCGAGCCTGAACGCTGCATCGGAAAGGGGGGTTCCGTGGTGCGGGGTGCCCAGCGTGATCAGATGCAGCACCTTTTGCCCGCCGCGCTGGCCGTCGCGGAACGCGTATTCCTGCATCATCGACCTGGCCACCAGTCCGCCCATGGAGTGCGCCAGGACGATGACCCGCTTGTTGCCGAAACCGAAGTCCGGCGCTGCCGTGGGCCTGTCGTAGAAGTTCTGCATGGCGTCGCGCAATGCCGCGCCCAGCGCCGTGATCGTGCGGGGCGCAGCCGGATCGGCGGTTACCTCCGATCTGGTGCTGCTGTAGCGGAACGAGTAGGGCTTGAACGCGGCGCGCCAGGCGGGGCTCGCCTCATAGGCACGCAGGAAACGGTCCCAGCCCTCGGGGGATCCGCCCAGGCCGTGAACCAGCACGACGGGGATGCGCGTGCCCAGCACCTCCGTATCGACCTGGGTGCCGTCGATGAATGGCGACGGAGCGAGCTCCGGTGGCGCCGCGCCGGCCAGCGTGACCGCGATGCAGAGCAATGCAGCCGGAAGAATGCGGCGTGCCATCAGATGCGCCGCGGCTGCTCGCACGCAGGAAGATTGATACCGCACCATGCAACCTCCTCTTTTCCCCAGGTGTGTCGGCAGCCCGAATGGCTGCGACAAAAGATGGTTGCGGTATTGGACAACCTCCGGCGCCGGGCGAAGTGTCAGCAATTGATTCTGGTGCGGCAGGGTGATTCAGGCCATATCAGGGTAAGTGCGAAATCGAAGGAGCGGCCGATCGAAGAATTCATCACGCGGCCAGCGCCAGCGTCGTGGTGTCCGGCTGGAACGCCAGGTGAGACGCCACCAGGGCGGTGTGGCTGATCGGACCCATGTGGCCCACGCCGTTCAGCCGCACCACTTCAGCCTGCGGGCACTGCCGGGCGATCAGGTCAACGACCTTGCGAGCCGGCAGGGGAGAAGCGGTGCCGGTGATCAGACGCACGGGCATCTTCAGCTTGCTGTATGACCGGGCGGGCTCCGTGTCGGCGAACAGCGCCTCGAATTCCGCACGCACCTTGTGCATGCGCTCGGCGATCGCGCGGCGTCGCGTGGCGGGCAAACCTTCCCACGCGCCGGTTCCGGACCAGTAGTCGACGAAGAGGGCGGCCGCTTCCTCCAGTCGCCCCGAGAGCGCGTGCCAGCCGATGCGACGGCCGACGCTCACGATTGCCTGCCCAATGGCTTCGTGATCGCGGTCTGCCAGCAGCAAAGCGAAGCGAACCGGTTCGAAAAGCGTCAGCGTCTTGACGCGATCGGGCCAGCGCAAGGCCATCTGCAGGGCGACCGAGCCGCCATAAGAGTGGCCCACGAGGTGCACTCCGCCGTCGGTCGAAAAAAGCAGCGGGCCCAGACGGCGTGCTTCGGTTTCGAGGCTGACCGGGGTGCCCGATGCCCAGCTCTCTGCCCGGCCGTAGCCGATCAGATCCGGCGCAACCAGGCGCATTCCGCGCGGCAGCAGCTCGGCGTAGGCATCCCACTGGCGGCCGCTGCTGGCGCTGCAGTGGAGCGCGATCGTGACATCGGGGGTGGACTTCGAACCGGATCCGGTCAGGTGGGTGATGGTGGACATGGTGGCTGGCTCCTGGAGTTGAACAGATCCGCTCCTATCGAGCGTGGCGTCAGCATCGCTGGCCCAGGTAATCCGGCAACTTCGCCGCACCTTCGCTTGGTAGTGTCTTTGCGACCGGTGCGCGACTTTGCAACCGCCGTGTATCCGCCATGTATCCGGCAGGAAATTCCGGCCCCTGGCGCTCGCGCAGAGCCGTAGACTGAGGCCATGAGCATTCAAGTGTCGTCGCCCCGGCCTGCCGGCGCCGAGATTCCGCTGGCTCAGGTGCAGGCCTTGCGCCGGGTCGCCCTGGCGGTGGCCCACCAGGGCGGGCCGAACCTGTTCGCGGACCTCGCGCGGGAGCTGGCGGCCAGCCTCCAGGTGGGCATCGTTTTCGTGGCGGTATTCGCCGACGATTCGCGCAGCGTGATGCGCACCCTGGCCGCCTGCGTGAACGGGCGGATGCTGCGCAACTTCGACTACCCGCTCGAAGGCTCGCCCTGCGCCGCCGTGGTCGGGCGCTCATGCCAGTACATGGCGACCGGCCTGCTGCCGCTGCTGGCAGCGGGCTCCATATTTACCCGTGAGCGGATGGATTCCTTCGCGGCATTTCCGCTCAACGACAGCGCGGGCGAACCGCTGGGCCTGCTGGTGGCGATGGACCGCGAGCCGATTGCCGGCGGCGATGCCGACCACGCCGAGGCGATGCTCAAGATCATCGCCGGCAGGGTGGCTGCGGAGATCGAGCGCGGGCGTACCGACGAGGCCCTGCACGCGGTGGCGCTGGCGGTGTCCGACTCGCGCGGCGGGACTGTCTTCGACGAACTCGTGCGCCTGCTGGCCACCATCCTGCACGTGGAGGTGGCCTTCATCGCGCGGTACGAACCGGCGCAACCGGACTCGCTGCGCGTGCTGGCCATGTACGACGACGGGCAGATCCTGCGGGACGTCGGCTATGCGTTGGCCGGCACGCCCTGCGAAACCGTGCTCGGTCAGCGCTTCCGGGCC
>DATMBW010000569.1:0-4166 GCA_035559095.1 Ramlibacter sp. | reverse complement strand
TTTCCGATTCGGGACATTTCTTCGGTTCCTTCCCTTAGGCGACGTAGCAGAGCACTTCGCCACCGACACCGGTGGCGCGCGCCTTGCGGTCGGTCATCACTCCCTTGGGGGTGGTGACGATCGCCACGCCCAGCCCGTTCTGGACCTGGGGAATGGCACCGACGCCCTTGTAGACGCGCAGGCCGGGGCGGCTCACACGCTCGATGCGCTCGATCACCGGGCGGCCGGCGTAGTACTTCAGCGCGATTTCAAGTTCACTCTTGCCGGCTTCGGTCAGCACCCGGAAGCCGTCGATGTAGCCCTCGTCCTTCAGGACCTGGGCGATGGCCACCTTCACCTTGGACGACGGGACCGACACCGTGGGCTTGGCCACCATCTGCGCGTTGCGGATGCGGGTCAGCAGGTCGGCAATGGGATCACTCATGCTCATATTGGTCTCTCCTCGCGCCGTTACCAGCTGGCCTTGATCATGCCGGGGATGTCGCCGGTGAAGGCCATCTCGCGGATCTTGGCGCGTGCCAGGCCGAATTGCTTGAAGGTTCCGCGCGGGCGGCCCGTGATGGCGCAGCGGTTGCGTTGGCGGGTCGGATTGGCATTGCGGGGAAGCTTCTGCAGGGCCAGGCGGGCCGCGGCGCGCTCCTCGTCGCTCTTCTTGGCGTCATTGGAAGCCGCCTTCAGTTCCGCGTATTTCTTCGCGTACTTGGCGACCAGTTTGTCTCGCTTGAGCTCGCGCTCGATCAAAGCCATTTTTGCCACTGGGAACCTCAGTTCTTGAACGGGAAACGGAAACCGGCGAGCAGTGCCTTGCACTCTTCGTCCGTCTTGGCCGTTGTCGTGATGCTGATATTGAGACCGCGGACGGTATCGACCTTGTCGTATTCGATCTCGGGGAAAATGATCTGCTCTTTCACGCCTACGTTGTAGTTGCCGCGGCCGTCGAAAGCGCGGCCGGAAATGCCGCGGAAGTCGCGCACGCGCGGCAGGGCCACGGTGACGAAACGATCCAGGAACTCGTACATGCGCACGCCGCGCAGCGTCACCATGGTGCCGATGGCCTGCCCTTCGCGGATCTTGAAACCGGCGATCGGCTTCTTGGCCTTGGTCACCACCGGCTTCTGGCCGGCGATCTTGGTGAGGTCGGCCACGGCGTTGTCCATGACCTTCTTGTCGGCCACGGCTTCCGAGACGCCCATGTTCAGGGTGATCTTGGTCAGGCGCGGCACCTGCATCGGCGACTTGTAGCCAAACTTGGCCATCAGCTCCGGAGCGATCTTTTCGCGGTAGTGTTGTTGCAGTCGTGCCATGGTCATGCCACCTTGATTTCTTCGCCGCTGGACTTGAAGACGCGCACGCGCTTGTCGCCCTGCACCTTGATGCCCACGCGGTCGGCCTTGCCGGTCGCCGCGTTGTAGATCGCCACGTTGGACTGGTGGATCGGCATGGCCTTGTCGACGATGCCGCCGGTCGCGCCCTTCATGGGGTTCGGCTTGGTGTGTTTCTTGACCAGGTTGATGCCCTCGACGACCAGGTGCTCGTCGTCCTTGCGCAGGGTGACCTTGCCACGCTTGCCCTTGTCACGGCCCGCGAGCACGATGACTTCGTCGCCTTTGCGAATCTTGTTCATGACGCGTCCTTCTTTACAGAACTTCGGGGGCCAGGGACACGATCTTCATGAACTTCTCGGTGCGCAGCTCGCGCGTGACCGGGCCGAAGATGCGGGTGCCGATGGGCTCCAGCTTGTTGTTGAGCAGCACGGCGGCATTGCCGTCGAACCGCACGAGCGAGCCGTCCGGGCGGCGGATGCCCTTGGCGGTGCGGACCACCACGGCGCTGTAAACCTCGCCTTTCTTGACGCGGCCACGCGGAGCGCATTCCTTGATGCTCACTTTGATGATGTCGCCTACGCTGGCGTAGCGACGCTTGGAGCCGCCCAGCACCTTGATGCAAAGAACGGACTTCGCACCGGTGTTGTCGGCGACTTCGAGCCGGGATTCTGTCTGGATCATTTCAAATATTCCCAACTTGTACCCAAGGCCCCGGGCCTGGCGCCCCTGGGCATCGGATCAGTCTTGGGCCCGTCGTCGGCGCCGTGACCACCACGGCGATTTCGATTAGGCGGATATGCGCCTTCTAAAAGCGCAGCCCGCGATTATATGGCAAAGCATGGCCGGGCTGTCAATCCACTCCTGCTACTGGCCCTTAACCCGGGAAGGCCAGATACTGGCGCGCCAGTTGCTCGAACGCGCCCGCCTGGGAGTCGCGCCCATTCTCCTGCTCCAGGATAGCGGCCACGTCGCGGGCCAGCGAGGCCGCGAGCCTGGCGTCCAGGAACAGCAGGCGCGAGCGCCGGGCCAGCACATCTTCGACCGTGCGGGCGTACTCGCTGCGGGCGGCGAAACGAACCATCGCCTCTGTCAGGCCCGCCGCCAGTTCGCGCCGCGCTCCCGGCAAAGCGGCCACGGCGGCGGCCTCGCTACCATAGGAATGCAGCCCCTGGGGCTCGCTCATAGGCGGCGGGCGGGCCGGCAGGCCATCGCCGCCGATCAAGATCAAGTTAGCAGTCACTCCTGCTCTGGTTCGCTCCAGCAAACGGCGGTCCGCGCATTTTTCCAGAACGTCCTCGGCCATCGCGCGATAGGTGGTCCACTTGCCGCCGGTCACGGTGACCAGGCCGCTGCGGCTGACCAGCACCGTATGTTCGCGGCTCAAGCCCTTCGTATCGTCGCCGTCGTCGCCCTGCGGCTTGACCAGCGGACGCAGGCCGACCCACATGCTGCGGATGTCGGCGCGCCCGGGCGCCTTCTTTAGATAGCGGGCCGACTCGCTCAGGATGAATTCGAGTTCTTCCCTGAAGGGACGCGGCTCTTGCGGCAGGTCGTGACGGGGGGTGTCGGTCGTGCCCAGGATGATCTTGCCCAGCCACGGAACGCCGAACAGTACGCGCCCGTCGGCGGTCTTGGGAACCATCAGGGCATGGTCGCCGGGCAGGAAATCCCGGTCGACCACGACGTGCGCCCCCTGGCTCGGAGCCACCATGGGCCTGACCACGCGGCCGATCGCCTCACCGTCCTTCTGGCGGAATTCGTCGACCCAGACGCCGGCGGCGTTGATGACACAGCGGGCCTTGAGCTGGTGAATCGCGCCGGTTTCCCGGTCCTGGCAGCTCAAACCCACCACTTTGCCCTTTTCGTGCCGCAGCCCGGTCGCGGCGCAGTAGTTCACGACCAGGGCGCCCCGGGACGCCGCGGTGCGGGCCAGCGCCAGGGCCAGCCGCGCGTCGTCGAACTGCCCGTCCCAGTATTTGATGCCGCCTTTCAGCCCTTCGGCGCGCACCGTCGGCAGGCAGGCCAGCGTCTGCCGGCGGCTGAGAAACTCCGTGTGGCCAAGTCCCGCCTTGCCGGCCAGCGCGTCGTACATCATCAGCCCGGCGCCGTAGAAGGGCGTTTCCCAGTACCGGTACGAGGGCAGCACGAACGGCAGCGGCTGAGCCAGGTGCGGCGCGTTGTGCAACAGCGTGGTGCGCTCGTGCAAAGCCTCGCGCACCAGGGCGACGTTGCCTTGCGCCAGGTAGCGCACTCCGCCGTGGACCAGCTTGGTGGCGCGCGAGGACGTGCCCTTGGCGAAATCGTGCGATTCCACCAGAACCACCGAAAAGCCGCGCGCCGCGGCGTCCAGCGCCACGCCCAAGCCGGTGGCGCCGCCGCCGATGATCGCGACGTCGTAAGTGACGGGCCGGGCGAGTTGCGCAATCAGCTGCTGGCGGTTCATGCGTCGATTCTTACAGACCTCGGCAGTGACACGTCTTTCACTGCGCCATCGGCCGCTCACAGCGATAGACTGCGGGCCATGACCAGCAAGACCGCGCCCCCTTTGCAACAGTCCATCGCCTTCATCGGCGGCGGCAACATGGGCAGCGCCATCATCGGCGGCCTGATCCGCCAGGGCTTGCCTTCCAGCGAGATCGAAGTGGTGGAGCCCTTCGCCCCCGCGCGCGACAAGCTCCGGGCCCAGTTCGGCATCGCGGCCCACGAGCGCGCCGGCGCGGCGCTGCAACGCGCCGGCCTGGTGGTCTGGGCCGTCAAGCCCCAGACCTTCGGCGAGGCCGCCGCCCAGGCGCGGGCCCACACGGCAAAGGCGCTTCACCTGAGCGTGGCCGCGGGCATCCG
>DATMBW010000568.1:0-4227 GCA_035559095.1 Ramlibacter sp. | reverse complement strand
GCGCCCCATCACGATCGGCGCCTTCAGCTCGCCGCTGGCGACCATCTCGTTGAACGCCAGGCCCGCGCGGTGCCGTTCGCCCAGCCCGATCCAGCAAATGCGGGCCGGCAGGCCCTGGTAGCTGATGCGTTCTTCGGCCATGTCGAGCCACCGATGCAGGTGCCGGTTGGCCGGGAACAGCTCCTTCATCTTCGCGTCGGTCTTGCGGATGTCCTCGGGATCTCCCGACAGCGCCACCCAGCGGAACGGGCCGGTGCCGCGGCAGAACAGCGGCCGGATGTAGGCGGGTACGAAGCCCGGGTAGTCGAACGCGTTGGCCACGCCGAAATCCTTGGCGACCTGGCGCAGGTTGTTGCCGTAGTCCACCGTCGGCACGCCCATGGCGTGGAACTCCAGCATCGCCTTGACATGCACCGCGCAGGATTGCCCCGCAACCTGCGTCAGCCGCGCGTGTTGCGCGGGGTCTTTCTGCGCGGCCTGCCATTGCGCCACGGTCCAGCCGATCGGCAGGTAGCCGTTGATGATGTCGTGGGCCGAAGTCTGGTCGGTGACGATGTCCGGCTTGGGCCCGCCGGCCCGGGCGCGCCTGGCCAGCTCCGGCACGATCTCCGCGGCGTTGCCGCACAGGCCGATCGATACAGCTTCCTTGCGCGAGGTGTGGTGCGCGATGAGCTGCAGCGCCTCGTCCAGGTCCTTGGCCTGCTTGTCCAGGTACCTGGTGCGCAGGCGGAAGTCGATGCGGCTCTGCTGGCATTCGATGTTCAGCGAACACGCACCGGCGAAGGAGGCGGCCAGCGGCTGGGCTCCACCCATGCCGCCCAGCCCGGCGGTGAGGACCCAGCGGCCCGCGAGGTCGCCGTTGTAGTGCTGCCGGCCGGCTTCGGCAAAGGTTTCGTACGTGCCCTGCACGATGCCCTGGGTGCCGATGTAGATCCAGCTGCCCGCCGTCATCTGGCCGTACATCATGAGGCCGGCGCGGTCCAGCTCGTTGAAGTGCTCCCAGGTCGCCCACTTGGGCACCAGGTTGGAATTGGCGATCAGCACGCGCGGCGCGCCGGTGTGGGTGCGAAAGACGCCGACCGGCTTGCCCGACTGCACCAGCAGCGTCTCGTCGGGCTGGAGCTTGCGCAGGCTGTCGAGAATCGCGTCGAAGCAGGGCCAGTTGCGGGCGGCCTTGCCGATGCCGCCGTAAACCACCAGCTCATCGGGGTTCTCGGCGACGGCGGGATCCAGGTTGTTCTGGATCATGCGCCAGGCCGCCTCGATCTGCCAGTTGGCGCAGGTCAGCGCGGCGCCGCGCGGCGCCCGCACCGGCCGTGCCTTGCTGTCCAGGAACGGGAGTTGGGAAAGATCTGACACAGGCTGCTCCTTGGAAGCACCGTCACGCCGGGGACTCGATCCGGCATCGGCGCTTCATTCCGTCCGAATCCTAGTTGTCTATACAACTTGTGTCAACTGGGTTATCCTTGGCCGATGGGACACAGCGAGCTACCCGCCTACGAACAGGTCAAGGCCTGGGTCAAGGGCCACATCGCCAGCGGCCAGTGGAAGCCCGGCGACCCGGTGCCCAGCGAGGCGGCGCTGATGCAGCGGTTCGGCATCAGCCGCATGACGGCCAACCGGGCCCTGCGGGAGCTCGCGGCCGAGGGCCGGGTCACGCGGGTGCAGGGGTCGGGCACGCGGGTGGCCCAGCTGCACCGGATATCGTCCAGGCTCGCCATCCGCGACATCCACGAGGAAGTGGTCGAGCGCGGTCATCAGCACACCACCCGCGTGTTGCATGCCGGCAAGGAGAAGGCTCGCGCCGGTCTGGCCCTGTCGTTGGGCCTGCGCACGGGCGCCACGGCGTTTCATACCGTGCTCGTCCATTACGAGAACGGTGTCCCGATCCAGTATGAGGACCGCTACGTGAACCCGGCGGCCGCGCCGAGGTACCTGGAGACCGACTTCGCGCGCACGTCGCCGACCTTGCATCTCTTGCAGCACGCCCCCCTGACGGAAGCGAGTTACTCGATCGAGGCATGCCTGCCGACCGCCGGTGAAGCCAGGGAGCTGAACATCAAGCGCGGCGAGCCCTGCCTGGTGATGACGCGCCGCACGGTCAGCGGCGGCCATGTCGCCAGCGTCGCGCGGCTGGTCTATCCCGGCACGCGCTACAGCTTCGCAGGGCAGTTTCAGGCATGAGCTGGCAGTTGGTCCGCCTGGCGCAAGTGCGCCCCGAGCCGTGGCACAACGGCGCTGGCGTCACCCGCGAACTGCTGGCCTTGCCGCAGGGCACGGACTGGACGCTGCGGCTGTCGGTCGCCGAAGTGGCGCAGGACGGTCCCTTCTCGCGCCTGGCCGGCGTGCGGCGCTGGTTCGCCGTGCTCTCGGGCCAGGGAGTGCGTCTGCGCGTGGACGGCCGAACCCATACGCTGGGCGTTCAATCGCCGGCGTTCGAATTCGACGGTGCCGCGCACACGGATTGCGAGTTGGCCGGCGGCGCGACGAGCGACTTCAATCTGATGCTCAGGCAAGGCAATGCGCGCATGCAGCGTGTGCGCGGCGCCTGTTCCAGGACATGCAGGGCGGCTGTCCTGGTGGCGGTGTACGCCAACGGGCACGCCGCCACGGCCAGCTGGAACAGCGAGGCGGTGGAGATACCCCCAAACACATTGGCGTGGCGCATACTGGATTCGGATGGGCTGGTGCGGCTCGCCGGTGACGACGCACTCTGGATGGAGATCGACCAATGACCGTGCAGTTGTGGACCCACTGCCGCGCCGCGACCATGGACAGCGGCTCGCCGCAACCTTACGGGCTGGTCGAGGATGCGGCCATCGTGGTCCAGCAAGGGCATCTCGCCTGGGTCGGGCCCCGGGCCGAGCTTCCGCCGGCCTGGCAAGAGCGCTGCGACCGGCGCCACGACTGTGGCGGCGCGCTCGTTACACCCGGCCTGATCGACTGTCACACCCATCTCGTGTATGGCGGCGACCGGGCCCATGAGTTCGAGCTGCGCCTCGGTGGTGCCGGCTACGAAGACATCGCGCGCGCCGGCGGCGGGATCGCCTCGACGGTCGCGGCAACGCGCGCCGCGAGCGAAGCCGAGCTGCTGGCGCAAAGCCTGCCGCGCCTGCGCGCGCTCATGGGCGAGGGCGTCACCACGGTGGAAATCAAATCCGGCTATGGGCTGTCGCTGGAGCACGAACGCAAGATGCTGCGCGTGGCGCGCGCGCTGGGCGAACAGCAGCCGGTCCAGGTGCGCAACACCTTCCTGGGTGCTCACGCCTTGCCGCCGGAGTTCGCCGGAAGGGCGGACGACTACATCGCCGAAGTGCTGCGGATGCTGCCCATCCTGAAAGGTGAAGGACTGGCGGACGCGGTGGACGCGTTCTGCGAACGCATCGCATTCAGCGCGGCGCAGACGGAACGGGTTTTCGAGGCCGCCCGCCGGCTGGCGCTGCCGGTCAAGCTGCACGCCGAACAGCTCAGCGACAGCGGCGGCGCGCAACTGGCCGCGCGCTACGGCGCCCTGAGCTGCGACCACCTGGAATGGCTCGGTGAGGCGGGCGCCGCCGCGATGGCGCGGTCCGGCTCGGTGGCGGTGTTGCTGCCCGGCGCTTTCTATTTCCTGCGTGACACGCGGCCGCCGCCGGTGGAGTTGCTGCGGCGGCACGGCGTGCCGATGGCGGTGTCCACCGATTGCAATCCCGGCAGTTCGCCCTGCACTTCGCTGCTCCTGATGCTGAACATGGCCTGCACCCTGTTCAAGCTGACGCCGCAGGAAGCCCTGGCCGGCGCGACCCGCAATGCCGCCCGCGCCCTGGGCCTGGCGGATCGCGGAGTTCTCGCCGCGGGCCTGCGCGCCGACTTCGTGCTCTGGGATGTGCAGCGGCCGGCGCAACTGAGTTACGCGATGGGCTTCAATCCACGTCTGCAAACGGTTTTCGGGGGACGCCCGCTATGACCTTCACCCTGACCCCCGGCACCGCCCCGCTGCTGGTCAGCATGCCCCACACGGGCACCGATATTCCCGCCGATCTGCGTGGCGACTACGTCCCGCGAGCGCTCGCCGTGGAGGACGCCGACTGGCATCTGGCACACCTTTACAACTGCCTGCCGGCGCTGGGCGCGAGCGTGCTGCGGCCGCGGTATGCACGCTACGTCATCGACCTGAATCGCCCGCCCGACGATGCGCCCATGTACCCCGGCGCGGCCAACACCGAGCTGTGCCCGACACGGTTCTTC
>DATMBW010000567.1:0-3003 GCA_035559095.1 Ramlibacter sp. | reverse complement strand
CAGGGCGAATACCCCGTGGCCACCAGCCTGCTGCGCGGCTTCGACAAGCGGTTCCCCAAGCACGAGGACACGCCCGGCGTTTTCTTTCTGGGCGCCCGGCTGTTGAGCGAACAGGGCAGGCAGCATGAAAAGGCCGTGAAGATCCTGCGCGCCGTGCTGGCGCACTTCCCGGGTCACGATATCGCGGCCGAAGTCAGGGTCTATCTGTCGGTGCTCGAGAAGATGCCGGCGCAGGCCGCGGGCGCCGCGCCGATTCAGCCGGCCCGGTAGCCGCGGCTATTTTTCCGCACCCATCACCGCGTTCGGCAGCACGGTGACGATCTCCGGAAACACCGTGATCAGCACGATGCAAACGACCAGGCACCCAAAGAAGGGGATAGCGGCCTTGGCGATCGTGTTGCTGTCCTTGCCGGTCATGTTCTGAAGGACGAACAGGTTGAAGCCCACCGGCGGCGTGACCTCGGCGATCTCGACCAGCAGCACGATGAAGATACCGAACCAGACGAGGTCGAAGCCGGCTTTCTGGATCATGGGCAGCACCACGGCGCTGGTGAGCACGATCATGCTGATGCCGTCCAGCGCGGTCCCCAGGACGAGATAGATCCCGGTCAACGCCGCGATGAGAACGTACGGCGACAGATGCATGCCGTTGACCCATTCGGCCAGTTCGCGCGGGATGCCGGTAAACGCCATGGTCTTGGTCAGGAACGCCGCACCGGCCAGGATGAACATGATCATGCAGCTGGTGCGTGTTGTGGCCATGAGGCCTTCCCAGAACGTGGACCAGCTCAAGGACTTGCTCCACCACGCGAGCCCGAGCGAGCCGACAACGCCGTACGCCGCGCATTCGGTAGCGGTCGCATAGCCGCCGATCAGCACCCACACGATGAAGATGATCAGCGCCGAGCACGGGATCAGGTTGCCCGAGCGGCGGATCTTTTCGGCGAAGCTGCAGGGTGGATCGGCAGCGGGTACCTGCTCTGGATGGCGCAGGCTCCACCAGACGATGTAGCCGGAGAACAGCCCCATCAACAGGAAGCCGGGCAGAAACCCGGCCAGGAAGATGCGGATGATGGATGCGTCTGCTGCCACGGCATAGACCACCATGGTGATGGACGGGGGGATCAGGATGCCCAGCGTGCCGGCGGTGGCAAGGGACCCGAGCGCGATCTTTTCGCTGTAGCCGCGTTTGAGAAGTTCCGGCAGGGCCACTTTGGAAATGGTTGCGCAAGTGGCCGCCGACGATCCGGACACCGAGCCGAAGATGCCGCAGCCCAGGATGGTGGTGTGCATCAGGCGACCGGGAATGCGGTTGAGCCAGGGCCGCAGGCCCTCGAACATTTCCTCGCTGAGCTTGCTACGAAAGAGGATCTCCCCCATCCAGATGAACAGCGGCAGCGCCGCCAGCTCCCAGGAGGCGTTCGATTCCCAGAACGAGGAGAACAGGTTGTTCCCCGGAGAGCTCGTGGTGAAGAACGCCTGCCCCACCCAGCCGCAGATCGCCAGGGTCATGGCGATCCAGACGCCGCCCGAAAGCAGCACCATCATGATCAAGAGCAGCAGCCCGCCGACGAAAAGAATGTCCATGTCAGATGTCGGAGGAGAAATCGCCCTTGGCATGGCGCTCTTCGACCGCCACCACATAACCGGGCTTGTGGCCGCGCAAGACGAGCACGAGTTCATCGACCACCGCGACCAGCAACAGCACCGAGCCCAGGGCGAAGCTCGCCTGCGGAATCCAGATCGGGATGGGCAGCAGCCCCTGTGCGATTTCGTTGAAGGCCCAGCTGTCGTAGGTGAATTTGTTGGCCCAGAACGCCAGGTAAGCGACACAGACGGTGGCGATCGCCAGGCAGGCGATCTCCATGAGCCTGCGCCGGCCCTCCGGCAGGCGCTCCAGCAGCAGGGTTACCCGCACGAAGTCTCCATGCTTGAACGCGTGCGCCATGGCGAAGAACGACGCGGCGGCGCAGAACCAGGCCACCACATCGTTCACCGCGCCGGTGCGAACGCCAAATTCGCGCAGGATGCTCTGCGCGATCATCAGTACGCAGATCAGCGCGACGAAAACCGCGCCGATGGCGCCCGATACCAGGTACAGGCGGTCAAGGAAGCGGCGCAAGGGGCTGCGCCTACTTCTTGTTGTAGGCGTTGATGACGGCCGCACCGTCGGCACCGGCCTTCTTCTGCCAGTCGGCCAGCATGATGGCGCCCACCTGCTTCATGTCGGCCATGAGCTTGGGCGAAGGCTTCATGATCTTCATGCCCTTTTCGCTGAGCGCCTTCTTGTACCACTCGTTCTTTTCCTCCGACAGTGCCCAGCCGCGCTTTTCCGCCTCGGCGGCGGCCTTGAGCACGGCTTCCTGGGTCGGTTTGTCGAGCGCGTCGAAGGCCTTCTGGTTCACGATCACTGCGTTCTTGGGCAACCAGGCTTGCGTGTCATACCAATACTTGATGCTTTCGTAGGTCTTGGAGTCGTAGCCGGTGGAGCCCGAGCTCATGTAGCTGTTGACCACGCCCGTCGCGAGTGCTTGCGACAGTTCGGCCGCCTGAACTGTGACTGGCTGCGCACCGACGAGCTCGGCGATCTTGGCGGTCGCAGGGCTGTAGGCACGCCATTTCAGCCCACGCATGTCGGCGACCGAGTCAATTTCCTTCCTGACATAGATGCCCTGCGGCGGCCAGGCGACCGTGTACAAGAGCTTCATTCCCTGGGCGCCAAGCAATTTGTCCAGCACCGGTTTCTGCGCCGCCGCGAGCTTTCTGGAATCGGCGTAACTGCTCGCCAGGAATGGAATGCCATCCGCGCCGTAGATCGGGTTCTCGTTCTCGAAGTTCACCAGCAGCACTTCGCCGATCGGCGCCTGGCCACCTTGCACGGCACGCTTGATCTCGTTGGCCTTGAACAGGGAGGCATTGGCGTGCACCGCAATCTTGAGCTTCCCGCCGCTGGCTTTCTCCACGTCATTGGCGAATTGCACCAGGTTCTCGGTGTGGAAGTTG
>DATMBW010000566.1:0-8028 GCA_035559095.1 Ramlibacter sp. | reverse complement strand
AGCTCTCGCCCGGCACGCCGAAAACATGCCCCGTGCCCTGCGCGATCAGGCATTCGACAAGGAGGTGGCCGGCAATCTGGCTCATGGGCTTGACTCGATTAACGGTTTGGTGAATTATCCGGCCATGTCACGAGCAACACCCATGGCCACCGACGAGCGGCTGCGCGATGCGGACCGGTCGCAAGCCACCATCTTAGCGGCCGCGCGGGACGAGTTCGCCGAACACGGCCTGGGCGGCGCCCGCATGGACCGCATCGCTGAACGCGCCGGACTGAACAAGCGGCTGATCTACTACTACTTCGAGGACAAGGAGCAGCTGTTCCGCGCGGTGCTGGAGCAAGCCTACCTGCAGATCCGGGAAGAGGAGCGCAAGCTCAACCTGCTGGGGCTCAAGCCGGCCGAAGCCGTACGCCGCCTGGTGGAATTCACCTGGGACTATTACCTCGCGCACCCCGAGTTTCTGACCCTTCTGAACAGCGCGAACCTGCATCGCGCACGCCATCTCCAGGGCTCTGAGCGGGTCAGGGAGATGAACTCGCCGCTGATCGCGACGCTGGGCGAAATCCTCGAACGCGGCCGCAAGGAGGGCAGTTTTCGCGGGGGAATCGATCCGGTGCAGCTTTATGTGTCGATTGCGGGACTGTCCTATTTCTACCTGTCGAACAACCACACGCTGTCCGCGATCTTCGGGCGCGACCTGATGGCGCCGAAGGCGCGCAGCGAGAGGTTGTCGCACATGGTCGAGTTGGTGATGGGTTATGTGTTGCGGTAGATGCCGGGCCAAGTGATGCGGCAAAGGTGCTTCTGTGCCCGGCCACCTCACCCGGCGGCGATTGACAGGCCCATCGGTTTTCGCAACAATTCACCATTTGGTTAACCGGAGTTCCCATGGCCACGCAAAGACTTGGACTCATCATGCACGGCGTCACCGGACGCATGGGCATGAACCAGCACCTGATCCGCTCGATCGTCGCCATCCGCAACGAGGGCGGCGTCGCGCTTTCCAACGGGGACAGGGTCATGCCCGACCCGGTCCTGATCGGCCGCAATTCCGAGAAGGTCGCGGCCCTGGCAAGGGACCATGGCATCGAACGCTGGAGCACGGATCTCGACCAGGCCCTCGCGAACAAGGACGACAGCGTCTTCTTCGACGCCGGCACCACCCAGATGCGCCCCTTGTTGCTGGCCAAGGCGATTCGCGCGGGCAAGCATGTCTACTGCGAAAAGCCGATCGCCACCAACCTCAGCGAGGCGGTTGAGATCGCCCGCCTGGCGCAATCTTCGGGCGTCAAGCATGGCGCCGTGCAGGACAAGCTTTTCCTGCCCGGCTTGCGCAAGCTCGACATGCTGCGCCGCGCGGGGTTTTTCGGTCGCATGCTTTCGGTGCGGCTGGAGTTCGGCTACTGGGTGTTCGAGGGCGACCTGCAGCCGATCCAGCGCCCCAGCTGGAATTACCGCAAGGAAGACGGCGGCGGCGTCATCCTGGACATGATGTGCCACTGGCGCTACGTGCTGGACAACCTGTTCGGTGAAGTGAAGTCCGTCTCGTGCATGGGAGCGACCCACATCCCGCGACGCTGGGACGAGGCCGGCCAGCCGTATACCGCCACTGCCGACGACGCCGCCTACGCCACGGCCGAACTCGTGGGCCACAACGGCGAGCCGGTGATCGCGCAGATGAACATGTCGTGGGCCACGCGCGTGCGCCGCGACGACCTGGTGACCTTCCACGTGGACGGCACGCACGGATCCGCCGTGGCCGGCCTGACCGAATGCCGTGCCCAGTCGCGCGTGACGACGCCACGGCCGGTGTGGAACCCCGACCAGAAGCAGACCATGAATTTCTTCGACCAGTGGCAGGAAGTGCCCGACACGCAGTTCTACGACAACGGGTTCAAGATCCAGTGGGAACATTTCATCCGGCACGTGGTGGAGAACGAGCCGTACCGATGGACGCTGCCGGAAGGCGCCAAGGGCGTCCAGCTCGTCGAGGCCGCGCTGCAAAGCTGGAAAGAGCGCCGCTGGATCGACGTGCCGCCATTGGACATCTGACCGGCGAGACCCGATCATGGCGCTGTCCCTGCAAATGCCGTCGAATGCCGGCGACCTCTTCCAGTACACGCTGCGCGGCACCGCGGCCATCCAGCCGGCGCCGCATGGTCTGCCCTTCAACCGCGTCGCCTACTCGGCCGCGCATGTCGTGGCCGACCCGCGTGCCGCAATCGATCCATGGCTGCAATGCGCGGTCGACTGGGACGCCACGATCGCGTACCGGCGGCACCTGTGGTCGCTGGGCCTGGGTGTGGCGGAAGCCATGGACACCGCGCAGCGTGGCATGGGCCTGGACTGGCCCACCTCGCTGGAGCTGATCGGCCGCTCGCTGGCCGCGGCCCGGGACATCCCGGGCGCGTTGATCGCTTCGGGCTGCGGCACGGACCACCTGGCGCCCGAGTCCGTGAACACCGTTGACGCGGTCATAGCGGCCTACGAGGAGCAGATGGCCGCGATCGAAAAGCTCGGCGGAAAGCTCATCGTGATGGCCAGCCGCGCGCTCGCGCGCATCGCCCGCAGCCCAGCCGATTACGAGCGCGTTTACGCCCGCATCCTGGACCAGGCGGCGCAACCCGTGATCCTGCACTGGCTGGGCGACATGTTCGATCCCGCGTTGGCGGGCTACTGGGGGACGGCCGACCTGGACAAGGCCATGGACACCGCGTTGGGCATCATCGCCGCCCATGCCGCCAAGGTCGAAGGCATCAAGATCTCGCTTCTGGGCAAGGACAAGGAAATCGCCATGCGCCGCCGCCTGCCGCCGGGCGTGCGCATGTACACCGGCGACGACTTCAACTACGCGGAATTGATCGCCGGCGACGGCTTCGGCTCGCAGCCCGCGCATGGCCGCAGCGACGCGCTGCTGGGCATTTTCGATGCGATCGCGCCCGCGGCCAGCGCGGCGCTGGCGGAACTGGCGCAAGGGAACCTGAAGAAATTCCACGCCATCCTCGGTCCCACGGTGCCTCTCGCGCGCCACATCTTCGGCGCGCCGACGCGCTTCTACAAGGCGGGTGTGGTCTTCATGGCCTGGCTCAATGGCCACCAGAGCCACTTCACGATGGTGGGCGGCCAGCACAGCACGCGCTCTCTTTCGCACCTGGCCGAGCTGTTCCGGCTGGCCGATGCGGCCAACCTGCTGGAGCAGCCGGAGCTCGCGGTGCGGCGCATGAAGACCCTGCTGGCGCTGCATGGCGTGGAACAATGAAAAGTCCGGGGCATTGCGGGCCTGACCCGACGAGAAGCATTTGTCATTGCGGGCTTGACCCGCAATCCATGGCGGCGGCGGGCTACCTCATTCGAGGCATGGATGCCGGATCGAGTCCGGCATGACAGGACGTGAAAAAAGATGCGCGACTTTTCCCTGGATCACCGCTGGCTCTCCATCAACACCGCCACGGTGCGCAAGAGCCGCGGCGTCGACCTGCCGTTGACGGAAATCATCGAGGCCTGCGCCAGCCGGGGTATCCGCGCCATCTCACCCTGGCGCGACCAGGTCGCGGCTGTGGGGCTTGACACAATTTCGAAGCTCGTGAAGGCCCTTGGCCTGGAACTCTCGGGCTATTGCCGAGGCGGGATGTTTCCCGCGGCCGATGCGCAGGGCCTGCGCATGGCGCGCGACGACAACCGCCGCGCCGTGGACGAAGCCTGCGAGCTGCAGGCAGCCTGCCTCGTGTTGGTGGTCGGGGGCCTGCCCGGCGCACTGGCGGGCAAACCGGCGCACAAGGACATCGCGCTGGCGCGCAGCCAGGTGCGCGACGGGATAGCCGAACTGCTGGACTACGCGCGATCGGTGCGGATGCCGCTTGCCATCGAGCCGCTGCACCCGATGTATGCCGCCGATCGCGCGTGCATCAACACCCTGGAGCAGGCGCTGGATATTTGCGACGTGCTGGACCCGGACCGCCCGGAACGCGAAGGGCATGACGGCCCCGCGGCGTTGGGCGTGGCGGTCGACGTCTACCACGTGTGGTGGGATCCCAAGCTGAAGGCGCAGATCGAGCGCGCCGGCAAGCGGCGCCTGCTGGCTTTTCACGTCTGCGACTGGCTCACCCCGACCCGCGACCTGCTCAATGACCGCGGGATGATGGGTGACGGCATCATTGATATACCGCTGATCCGCGGCTGGGTCGAGGGCCAGGGTTTCGCCGGATACAGCGAAGTCGAGATCTTTTCGACCGACAACTGGTGGCAGCGCAATCACGGCGAGGTGCTGGACACCTGCATCGAAAGGCACCGCCGCGCCGTGTGAGGCGCGGCCGTCGCCCCGGATCGAACCGGGGACGGACGACGCCGGCGTCAGGCCTTTGACGCCACCTGCAATCCGGGGCGTGCACCGCCGGCGGCGGGCCGGTTGGTCGCCGTGCCGAATTCCACTTCGCCCGACAGCTGGCCGCCCTCCTCGATCACCACCTTGCCATAGCGCACCCGGCCCGTGACCTTGCCGGTGGCATAGATCACCAGCTTCTGGCGCGCCGTCAGATTGCCGTCGAACTGGCCGCGGATCTCGGCGATGTCGATGTCGGCCGACCCCTTGAACGAGCCGCGCTCCGAAATCTGGATCACGCGCGAATCCATGGTCGCTTCCACCGAACCTTCCACGACCAGCGTGTCGCAATCCGTGATCTCGACGCCCTTGAGCTTGATGTTCGGCCCGACGGTCAGTTTGCTTTCGCCCTCATGGCCGGCCGAGACGGGAGCGCTGTTGGCGGCTGCCGCAACAGGCGCCGCGGCCGCCGCGGCGGTGCTTGCCCCTGCCGCCGCCGCGGCATTCGGATTGGTCCGCTGGCTGTATGCGTCGGGTTCGCGCTTGTTGAAGAACGGGGATTGCAGTGCCATGATGTACTTCCTCTGAGTGGCGTTGAAAGAGCTGCCGATGCTACGGATGACAGCCCTTACATGTTCAACCGCTTGAGCAAGATCGGTAACGAAGTTCGTTGTCGCGTACCGACGCGGCCGTTTTTGTGCCGTGACTTATTTCGCGCCTGGCGTAAATGGCTGTTGCAGCAGCCGCTCCTCGCAGGGCACGATGTTCGTAGCGAAGAGGGGAAATACGATGACGATGATTCGTCGCGCGCGCCGTGTTCTCAGCCTGTGCCTGGCCTTGGCCTGCGGCGCGATGGCTCCTTTGCCGTCCGCGGCGCAAGCAGCGCAGAGCCTGGACACGAGTGCGGGCAATCTGCTGGTCGTGCTGCGCGAATCGCGAGGCGAGAACAAGCAGGACGAATCGCTGCAGCCGTTTGGCACTGTGCGCGCAACGCTGAACGACGGCCGCGAGATCGAACTGGAAACGAGCTGGTACCAGTACCTGGGCGACATGCACATCCGGCTGGTATTCGACGGGGGCCAGACCATGCAGAGCGCGTCGCCCGAGGACCTGGCGCGCCTGCATCTGAGCCCCGAGGAAGCCCTGCACCTGGCGGTCGAAAACCTGCGGCGCGTGTACGGCGCGCCGGCCGCCCAGCCCTGGAGCGGCAGCCTGATGCAGGTGCAAGGAGGCGCGGCCGACCTCAACAGCAGCTACTTCCTCGATCGCGACTTCTGGCGCGAACTGCAAACCGGACATCCCGAAGGCCTGGTGGTGGCGGTCCCGCGCCGCGGAGGCCTGGTTTACGCGCCGGTCTCGGATGAAGCGGCCGTGACGAGCCTGCGCTTCAGCGCCGCCGCGCTATATGCCCGTGGCCCGGGCACGCGCCTGTCCTCGGCGCTGTATCTTTTCAAGGATGGCCACTGGTCGGTATTCCAGCCTCCGCAGGGGCGCTAGAGCCTTGCGGAAGCCTCAAAAGGCGACGGTGTAGCGCGAACCGCGGAACCGGAGCACCGCCGCCTTCGGCCGGATTTCTTCAAGCACCACGCCGGGGCCCACCTCGCCGCCCTCATTGAAAACCTGGCCGTTGACGATCAGCATGCGCTGCGCCGCGCTGGCGGAGTACACCCCTCCGCTGATCGCCAGCTTGGGAGCGTCCGCGGGCAAGCCGGCAATGGGAGGAGCCTCCGCAACCACTGGGGCAGGTGCGGGCCCCGGCGCGCTGACAGCGGCCGGCGCCGGCGCGGGCGCCGATGCCGCGCGCTGCGGCACGGCGGGGGACGCCGGCGCATTCTGGGCGGCCGGCGCGAACTTTGCGCTGACCCGGGGCGAAGCTTCGGCCTGCCTGGACGCCGATGCCGGTGCCACCGCGACGGCTGGCGCCACAGCGACAGGGGGCGCCACGACAACCGGCGGCGGCAACACGGCAGCGGCGGGCGGCATCACGGGTGCAACGGCGATCGCCTGCGCCGGCGGCGCCGCGATCTCGACTCGGGCCGCGGGCGGCGCCACAGTTGCCGCAGCGCGATCCTGGTAAAGGTACCAACCCACGGACGCCAGCACCGCCAGCCCCGCCGCACCGGCGGCCCAGAATCCAGTGCGATACCCGCTTTGGATCCGCCCCTCGCCGATCGCCAGGCGTACCGGCTGGGCATGGATTCCTCGCGCCGGGTCGCGTTCACGCTGGGCATCGGCTTTTCTCAGGGCGTCGAGGATGTAAGACATGGCGTCAAGGTTCGGTGCGCAGCCGCGGCTCTTCAACGCCGGCAACGCGATTGAGCTGCATATAGGTCATCGGCCCCACTTGGCCGTCGGCCACCAGGCCTTGGGACAGCTGGAACGAGCGCAACTGTGTTTGCAGCGCCGCCGCATTGGGAACGCCTCGGGCCGCGGGAGCGGCCGAGCCGTTGACTGCGGCCAGGCCGGCGGCGATCCAGTCCAGGGTTTCGCCGTTCGGGCTGTTCCCCGCCCGCGCCGTGTAGCCCGGCGGCACCCGCCACAGGGTGGCGAAATCGCCCTTCCAGCGTGCAGCCAGCGCGGCGAGGGTCACGGTCTGCTCGGTACCGGCGGCGCGCAACGTGGCGCTGTCGCGCGTCAATCCCGTGAGCACGGCATAGCTCGGCGCACCGCTCCCCGCGTCCAGCGTCAGCACGCCCGGCCGCCCCAACTCGCGAATCAGCGCAAGGTTGAGATTTCTGCTGAAACAGTTCAACTGCTCCTTTTGCAGTGCCTTGCAGGGCTCGCCCTCGCCGGCTTCCACCTTCCAGGCTTGCGCAAGCTCGCGCCAGGCCTCGTCCCGATCGCGCAGCAGGGCCGGCGCCACCGCGCCGGTCTTCGGCGGCGCCTCGGGAACGACCGCCAAGGCTGCGGATGAAGCCGCAGCCGGCAGCGGGGACGCCTCGGGCCCGGGTTGGGTCGCAAGCGGGGGGTTGGCGGCGTCCTGCGTGAAATGGGTGACGGCTGCGTAAAGCCCCGCGCCCACCGCCAGCCCCAGGCCCAGTACGGCGGCCCCGCGCCGCCATCCGGCAGGCGCTCTGACCGGCAGGTCGAACACTTCGACGGCCGCCTTGTCGACCGTGGCCCGGTCCACCGCCGCCTGGCTGTTCGCGAAGGCGCCGAGCAACGCACGGTCGCACAGCAGGTTGATGCGGCGCGGAACGCCGTGGGCGAGCTGGTGCACGCGTCGCAAGGCCTTGCGTTCGAACGGCAGCGGCCGGCTCAGGCCGGCGACTTCGCAGCGGTGCCTGACATAGTGCGCGGTTTCCGCCGCGCTCAAAGCGTCGAGGTGGTAGCGCGCGATGACCCGCTGGGCCAGCTGTTCGAGCTCGGGCCGCGCCAGCATGCTGCGCAGCTCCGGCTGGCCGATGAGGATGATCTGCAGCAGCTTTCGCTCCGACGTTTCCAGGTTGGTGAGCAGCCGCAGCTGCTCCAGCACCTCCGCGGAAAGGTTCTGCGCCTCGTCGATGATCAGGACGTTGTTGCGCCCGGCCGCATGGGCCTCGAGCAGGAACTCGTTGAGCGGGTCCAGGTAGTCCTTGATCGTGGGCTGCAGGCCGTCCTTGTGCCGCACGGGAATGTGGAACTCGTCGCAGACCGACTGCAGCAGTTCCGCCGCCGTGAGCTTGGGATTGAAGATATAGGCGACGTTGCAGTCGGCCGGGACCTGCTCC
>DATMBW010000565.1:0-2770 GCA_035559095.1 Ramlibacter sp. | reverse complement strand
CGCCTGCACCGAAACGTCCAGGGCGCTGACCGGCTCGTCGGCCACGATCAGGCGCGGCCGGGTGATCAGGGCCCTCGCGATGGCGATGCGCTGGCGCTGGCCCCCGGAAAACTCGTGCGGATACTTGCCCAGGTCGTTGGTTCGCAAGCCCACCGAGGTCAGGGCATCGGCCGCTCGCCGGTGCCGCTCTTCGCGGGTTGTGTCGCCTTGCGCGGCCAGCGGCTCGGTCACGATGCGCTCGACGGTTTGCCGCGGGTCGAGCGAGCCGTAGGGATCCTGGAACACCATCTGGATATCGCGCCGGGCCTGTCTCAGGGCTTCCCGCGGCAACGCGTGCAGGTCGCGGCCGAGCAGCTCGACGGTGCCGGAAGTGGGTTTGTCCAGCGCCATCACCAGCCGCGCCAGCGTCGACTTGCCCGAGCCCGATTCGCCGACGATCCCCATGCTGCGGCCCGCTTCGATCGTGAAGCTCACGTCGTTGAGCGCGTGCACCTTGTGCGGCAGCTCGAACAGCCGCTCGCGCGGCATCGCGTATTCGCGCACCAGGTTCCGCACTTGAAGCAGTGGCGCATTCATGGGCTTGTCATTCCTGGGCTTGTCCCGCAATCCGGAACCGAATACCTGGATGCCGGATCGAGTCCGGCATGACAAAGCGGGGGGGCCGGATCAAGACCGGCATGACAGGTCCTCATGCCGGGACTCCTTGTTCCTTTGCCTTCGCCGCCGCCACCGCGTCCAGCCGGATGCAGCGCGCATGATGGCCCGGTTCCACGTGGACCGGCGGCGGCGCCGTGACGTGGCATTCGGGGATGGTGAACCGGCAGCGGCCGGCGAAGGGGCAGCCGGCCGGAAGGTCGACCAGTTCCGGCACGGTGCCGGCGATCGTCGCGAGCTTTTGCCCTTTGCGCGAACGCAAGCCCGGCCGGGCCGCGAACAGGCCCAGGGTATAGGGGTGGATGCGGTGTGCGAACACCGACTCGGTGGGGCCGCTCTCCACCACGCTGCCGCCGTACATCACGAGCATCCTCGCCACGTTCTGCGCGATCACGCCCAAGTCGTGCGAGATCAGCATCAAGGCCATGCCGCGTTCGGCCACCAGGTCGCTGATCAGTTCCAGGATCTGCCGCTGGATGGTCACGTCCAGCGCCGTCGTGGGTTCGTCCGCGATCAACAGGTCGGGCCCGCAGGCCAGGGCCATCGCGATGGTCACGCGCTGGCGCTGCCCGCCGGAAAACTGGTGGGGATAGGCGTCCAGCCGGCGCGCGGCGTCGGGAATTCCCACGCGGTCCAGCAGGGCGACGGCCTCCTTGCGGGCTGCGTCCGCGGAGAGCCCCCGGTGCAGCCGAAGCGGTTCGGCCACCTGCCGGCCGATGCTGTGGACGGGATTGAGCGCCGTCATCGGTTCCTGAAAGATCATCCCGATGCGGTTGCCGCGGATCTCGCACATTTGCGCGTCGCTCCTGGTGGTCAGCTCCTGCCCGTCGAAGCGGATGCTGCCGGTCACCTGCGCGTTCTCCGGCAGCAGGCCCATGAGCGCCATCACCGTGATCGACTTGCCGCAGCCCGACTCGCCCACCAGGCCCAGCGTTTCGCCGCGCTCGAGCGTGAAGCTCACGTCGCGCACGGCGTAGGCCGGGCCGCGGTGCGTCTGCAACTGCACATGGAGGCGCTCGACTTCAAGCAATGCCACCGCGCTTACCTCTTCCTGGCCAGGCGCGGATCGAACAGGTCGCGCAAGCCGTCGCCCAGCAGGTTCAGTCCGAGCACGGCCATTGCGATCGCCACCCCGGGGAACACGGCCAGCAGCGGCGCCTGGAACAACAGCGTCTGCGCCTCGCTCAGCATCCGGCCCCACGAGGGCTGAGGCGGCTGTGTGCCCAGGCCCAGGTACGACAGCGCCGCTTCCGCCAGGATGGCGATGGCGAAGCGGATGGTCGCCTGTACGATCAGCACCGACAGGATGTTGGGCAGCACATGCTCCATGGTGATGCTGAACGAGCCCTTGCCGCAGGCCCGCGCGGCCAGCACAAACTCGCGCGACCACACGGCATTGGCCGATGCGCGCGTGATGCGCGCGAAGGTCGGGATGTTGTAGATGCCGATAGCGATGATGGCGTTGACCATGCCGGCGCCGAACACGGCCGTGAGCATGATCGCCGACAGGATGGCGGGAAAGGCAAAGCCGAAGTCGGCCAGGCGCATGATGGTTTCTTCGACCCAGCCGCGCTTGGCCGCCGCCAATAGGCCCAGGGCGGTGCCGATCACCAGGCCGATGCTCACCGCGATGACGCCCACCACGATGGAGGCGCGCGCGCCGACCAGCAGCAGCGAGGTCACGTCCCGCCCATAGGGGTCGGTGCCCAGCCAGTGGCGCGGACCGGGAGGCAACAGCTTGGCGCCCATGTCCACCTCGTAGGGCGAGTACGGCGTCCATGCCAGGGAGAGCAGGGCGGCCAGCACCAGCAGCAGGCTGAGCACCGCACCGATCACGAAACTGCGGTGGCCCAGCGCGCGCTTCCAGAATCCCGGGGCATGCAGGACCGGCGGCGTGGCAACAGGAATCGCGCTCATTTGAGTGATCCACTGCGCTGCGCGCCACCCGCGACGCATGGAATCGCGCGGCCAGTGCGGGGGCCACCGCGGAACCGGCTTTGCCGGGCCGCTGGTGGCGCCCCCTTGAGGGGGAGGCGCCGAAGGCGCTTCGGGGGTGGGCTTTCATTTCATGCCTTGGCTGCCTGGATAGCTTCCCAAACGCGGCTGGGTGAAGCGG
>DATMBW010000564.1:0-12194 GCA_035559095.1 Ramlibacter sp. | reverse complement strand
CGCGATCCTCTCGCGCAATGCGGTCGCCACGTCGGGCCGGCCGCATGGTGAACGCCTGTGGCCGATCAGCGCGCCCAGCCTGCGCAGCAAATTGGTGATAGCCATGAGTTCGCAGCGTCCCGCCACGCTCACTCAAAGAGCCATGCTCCAGCTCATTGGGCAGATGGCGCGCAAACTGCTGGCCGCCGGCTGAGCCGGTGCGGCACCGGGTTGTCCGGGGACGGGATGGCCGCTGCGCTCAGCGTTTGCGCGATGCGATCAGGCGGTCCGCGTAGTCCTGCCAGCTCGCGTTCTTGCCGAGGTCTGCGAACACGCCCGCCGCGGCCTGGTCCGCCACCCATTGCTGCTTGTGGGCAGTCGCGGCCGACATGAAAGGTTCGAAGCCGGCTTCCCGCACGGTGTTCGCCGCCTCGCGCATTTCCTCGGCACGGCGCTTGCCGTGCTGCACGACCCGGCTGAAGAAATAGGCGCCCTGCTTCGGCCAATCGATGGACGGAAAGGTTTCCGCCAACGTGGGCAGCACATGATCTTCCACGCCGTATTCGCGCGCGGCGGTGTAGCTTTCGATCACCAGCGCTTCGAGGCCCTTGATCATCACGCTGCGGCACATCTTGATGGCCGAGGCCACGCCGAGCTGGTCCGACACCGCCTTCGCGTCCATGCCCCACTGTGTCAGCACGGCCGCGAGTTCGGCCGCGAGCGCACCGCCGAGCAGCATCGGGACTTTGATGCCGTAGGGCGGGACCGAGGTCATCACGCCGGCTTCGACATAGTGCGCCCCCGCTGCGTCGATCAGGGCGGCCGCTTTCTGCTTGGTGCCCGGCGAGGCCGAATTGAGATCGAGGAACACGGTGCCCGGCCGGATATGCGGGGCCGCCTCCTCGGCCACCGCGAGCGTGTTGGACGCTGTCACAGCGCAGATGATGAGGCCGCAGGCGCCGCACAAGGCCGGCATCGACGGCTGCGCCGCGATACCGGCGTTGGTGGCATGGGCCTTCTCCACCGCCTCCCAGGCCGGGTCCGCGAACTTCAAGTCCCAGGCGCTCGCGCTCGCCACACCGCGCTGGCGTCTCAACCCAGCGCCGAAGATCTTGCCCACTTCGCCGTAGCCGATCAGGCCGATGTTCCGCACATCCATGTCAAGCCTCCGAATTCCGTTGCCGGCGGCGCAACACCTATTGTCCTGTCCCGGGACAGGACACTAGCGCGCCACGCCCAGCAGGCGCTCCAGCATCTCCGGAGCGTTCCTGAGGTCCTGCGCGGCGCCCGCATGCACGACGGTGCCGTGGTCGAGCACCACAGCACGGTGCGAAATGGCCAGGATCGCTTGCGGGTGTTGCTCGACGATGATGGCCGACAGCCCTTCATCGCGAGTGATGCGGGCAATCGCCTTGAGCAGTTCCTGGACGATGATCGGCGCCAGGCCTTCCAGCGGTTCGTCCAGCAACAGCAGCCGCGGATTGACCGCCAGCGCGCGCCCCACGGCCAGCATCTGCTGCTCGCCGCCCGACAGCTGGGTGCCCAGGTTGGCGCTGCGTTCGGCCAGGCGCGGGAACATCTCGTACACGCGCGCGGTCGTCCAGGGACCCGGCCGCGCCACCGCGGTCAGGTTCTCGTGCACCGTCAGCGACTTGAAGATGTTGCGCTCCTGCGGCACCCAGCCGATGCCGGCCGCCGCCCGCTCATGCGAGGGCATCTTGTGCAACTGCACGCCGGCCAGCCTGACGGTGCCGCCGTGGTGCCGCGTGGCGCCCGCGAGCGTGTTGATCAATGTGGTCTTGCCCGTCCCGTTGCGGCCGAGCAGCGCCATGGTTTCGCCGGCGGGCAACGACAGCGAAACCCGGTCCAGGATCACCGCTTCGCCGTAGCCGGCGCTCAGATTCTCGACCTGCAATAACTCAGTCATGCGGGCTGTCTCCATATCCGAGATAGACCGCCTTGACCTGCGGGTCGTTGGAGATCTGCTCGGGCGTGCCTTCGGTCAGCACGGCGCCATTGACCATCACGGTCATGCGCGTGGCGAAGCTGAACACGAGGTCCATGTCGTGTTCGATCAGCAGCACCGACACGTCGGCCGGCAGATTTGCCACGGTGCGCAGCAGTTCCTCGCGCTCTCCCGCAGGCACGCCGGCCACCGGTTCGTCGAGCAGCAGCACGCGCGGCTCGCAAGCCAAGGCGATGGCAATCTCCAGCAGGCGGCGCTTGCCATAGGCCAGCACCCGGGTGGGCTGGTCCTTCACGCTGGTGAGGTGGAACTGCTCCAGCAACTGGTCGCAGCGCTGCGCCACGGCCTGTCGCTCCCCGAGCGGCTGCCACCACTTGGTTCCCACGCCTTGGTGCTGGGAGACCGTCAGCGCCAGGGTTTCCAGCGGGGTCAGGCTGTCGAACAACTGGTTGATCTGGAAGGTGCGGACCATGCCGCGCCGCACGCGCTGGTGCGGCGGCAGTTGCGTGATGTCCCGCCCGTCCAGCGAGATCCGGCCTTCCGTGGCGTCGAGCACGCCGGTCAGCAGGTTGACCAGCGTGGTCTTGCCCGCGCCGTTGGGCCCGATCAGCGCGTGGCGAGCGCCTTTCCTGAGGTCCAGCGACACATTGCTGGTCGCCATGATGCCGCCGAAGCGCTTGACCAGGCCGCGGGCGCTGAGCACGGCATCCGGAGCCAGCGTCTCGGCGTTCATGCGCGGCGCCCCTTGCCGAACCACGTCCAGGGCCGGATCAGCCGGTCGCGGCCGACCAGGACCAGCACCACCAGGAACAGGCCGAGCCAGAACGTCCAGTACTGCGGCGTGATCGCCGACAGCGCGTCCTGCATCAGCTTGAAGACGATGGCGCCCGCGACGCCGCCATAGAGCCAGCCGGTGCCGCCCACCACCAGCATCAGCATCACGTCGGCCGAGCGGTGAAACTCGAACACATCCAGTGACGCGAAGCCCGTGGTCTGCGCCAGCAGCGCGCCGGCGGCGCCGGCCATGGCGGCCGCCACGGTGTACGACACCGACAGGCGCGAGCCGACCGGAACGCCAATGGCCATGGCGCGCAGCCGGTTGTCGCGAATCGCCTGCAAGGTCGCGCCCAGGGGAGAATTCACCAGCCGCCGCGCCAGGAAGAACAGCACCAGCAGCGCCGTGAGCGAGTACCACGCCGCCGTGCGTCCCGACAGGTCGAACTCGAAGCGGCCCAGCAGCGGCGCCATCACCACGCCCTGCAGGCCGTCCGCCCCGCCAGTCAGCCAGTCCATCTTGTTGGCCAGCTCCAACAGGAGCAGGGCCGCTCCGAGCGTCACCATCAGGCGGGTCAGATCGCTGCCGCGCTGGATGGTCACCGAGAACACGGCGCCCAGCAAGGTCGCCGTCGCGACCCCGACGGCCAGGCCGGTCAATGGATCGGGCATCACATGCTTGGCGAACAGCGCCGCGGTGTACGCGCCCATGCCGAAAAACGCGGCGTGGCCGAGCGACACGATGCCGGTGTAGCCCAGCACCAGGTCCAGCGAAATCGCGAACAGCGCCACGATCGCGATTTCGTTGACGATAAATGCCTGGCCGGGCAGCACCACCGGCACCGCGAACGCCGCCAGCCACAGCAGCGGCTCCCAGGCCCGCCAGCGCCGTCCGGACAGCAGCGACTGCCGTGCCCCCGCTTCTGCGCCCGTCATGACCGGCCTCCCTTGCGCACGAACAGGCCCTGCGGCCGCCACACGAGGATCACGATCATCAGGCTGTAGACGATAAAGGCGCCCAGTTTGGGGACGTAGTACTTGCCGGCCACGTCGGCGATTCCGAGCAGCAGCGCCGCGAGCAAGGGGCCGGTGATCGAGGCGGTGCCGCCGACCGCGACGACGATCAGGAAATAGATCATGAACTTGAGGGGAAATGTGGGGTCCAGTCCGAGCACCTCGGCACCGAGCGCGCCGCCCAGCCCTGCCAGCCCGGAGCCGAAGGCGAAGGTCGACAGGAACACCACGTTGACGTTGATGCCCAGCCCGGCCGCCACCCGCTGGTCATCCACCGACGCGCGCAGGCGGCTGCCGAACCGGGTGCGCGCCAGGATGTATTGCAGGCCCACGGTCAGTGCTGCACAGACGACGACGATGAAGAGCCGGTAATGGCCCATGCCGAGCATCCAGGCCCCGCTTCCGAGCTCGGTGCGCCCGCGCAGGAACGAAGGCAGCTGGATGATCTGCTGGGTCGAGCCCATGAAATAGTCGGTCGCGGCCACGGCCATGAACGTCAGGCCGATCGTGAACAGCACCTGGTCCAGGTGCGGCTTTTCATACACGGGCCGGTACAGCGTGCGTTCGAAGAAGCCCCCCAGCAGCGCGGTGCCGATGAACGCCAGCGGCAGGCACCAGAGGAACGGGACATCCAGGCGCTGCATCAGCAGCACGGTGATATAGCCGCCGGCCATGGCGAATGCGCCGTGGGCCAGGTTGATGAAGTTCATCAGGCCCATCGTCACGGCCAGTCCGACCGCCAGGATGAACAGCAGCATGCCGTAGGCGATGCCGTCGAAAAGGATGGTCAACATGTTCTGAAGTTGTCATGCCGGGCTTGACCCGGCATCCACGGTACTCGCACGCCCAGGTGGATTGCGGATCAAGCCCGCAATGACAAGCATTCCTGCTTGGTCAAACCGGGCCCGCAACGACAAACCTGCTTACTTCGACTTGCCCGGGTCCTTCACGTCCTTGATCACGTCGAACTCCACGTTGTACAGCTGGCCATCCTTCTTTTCCACTTTGCGGATATAGATGTTGTGCACCACGTCGCGGGTCTGCGCATCGATGAACATCGGGCCGCGCGGGCTTTCGAAGATCTGGCCCTTCATGGCCGCCAGCAGCGCGTCACCGCCGCCCGCGCCCTTGGTCTTCTTCAGTGCCTCGTAGATCACCCGCATGCCGTCATAACCGCCCACCGCCATGAAGTTGGGACGCAGATTGTTGTTCGCCTTGGTAAAGGCCTCGACGAACTTCTTGTTGGCCGGCGAATTGTGCGCGGCCGAGTAATGGTGCGAAGTCACCACTCCCATCGCCACGTCGCCCATGCTGTTGAGGATGTCGTCATCGGTGACGTCGCCCGTGCCGATGAGCTTGATGCCGGCCTTGTCCAGGCCGCGCTCGGCGAACTGCTTCATGACCGCGGAGCCGGCACCGGAGGGCACGAACACGAACACCGCGTCGGGCTTGGCGTCGCGCACCTTCTGCAGGAACGGGGCGAAGTCCGGGTTGCGCAGCGGAACGCGCAGGGTCTCGGGCACCTGTCCGCCGTTGAATTGCAGGCGTTCCTTGAAGAATTTTTCGGCATCGATGCCGGGACCGTAGTCGGACACCAGCGTGACCACCTTCTTGACGTTGTTCTTGGCGGCCCAGTCTGCCATGGCGACCGATGCCTGCGGCAGCGCGAAGCTGGTGCGAATGACGTAGGGCGAAGCCTGGGTGATGCTCGACGTGGCCGCCGCCATCACCACCAGCGGCGTTTTCGACTGCGTGGCGATCGGCGCGGTGGCCAGCGCCAGCGGCGTCAGGCCGAAGCCGGCCAGCACGTTGACCTTGTCATTGACCACCAGTTCCTGGGCGATGCGCTTGGTCACGTCGGGTATGCCCGTGTCATCCTTGACGATGAGCTCGACCTTCTTGCCGGCTACCGTGTCGCCGTTCTGCGCCATATACAGCCGGGCCGCGGCCTCGATCTGCTTGCCGGTGGAGGCAAAGGGTCCGGTCATCGGCAGGATCAGCCCGACCTTGAACTTGTTGTCCTGGGCAAGTCCCAGTGCGCTGGCCGCCATCAGAGCGGCAGCGATGGAGGCCCTGATCATTGTCTTGTACATGTTGTCTCCTTCAGTCTTGTTGAGGCCACGGGCACGCACCTGCACCCGGCGACCCCGTGATTCTGTGCCTTGCGGCGGCCCGGCGAAAAGCCCGGTCGCAGTCTAGCAGTTATCGATTTTTCATATACCAGGGTTCGAGATATTCATAAGATTCGATAGGCGGTCCTCCGTGCGGGTCTCACGCGCGCTTGCGGATCAGCCGCACGCCGGACCGGCGGTCCGGGTTCTGGCTTTGCAACGCGTCGCGCAGGTTGCGCAGGGCGACGCGCGCGTGTTCACGCATGATGGCTTCCGCGCGCGCGCCTTCGCGCGCCTCGATCGCGTCGAGCACTTGACGGTGCTGGTCCTGCGCGACGATCAGCATGTCGCGCGCCCGAGGCGAATTGGCCTGCATCACGAAGAAGGCGGACGGCGAGGCGAAAGGAAGGCTGACCACGCGATCGAGCTCGCGGCGGATCACCGCGCTGTCCCCCATCTCGCCGAGCAGGTCGTGGAATTTCTCGTTGAGGTTGACATAACGGCTGAACGCTTCGTCATCGAGCGCCGGCTGCCCCAGCGCGGCGTCGATCTGCGCCAGGCAGGTACGTGCCTCGGCCAACACGGCGGACGGTGCACCGCGCTCCGCGGCCAGCCGCGCCGCCAGTCCTTCAATCGTGCCGCGCACCTCCAGGGCATCGGCCGCGTCCCGTTCCGAAAAGGTGCGCACGGCAAACCCGCCCTTGGGCAGCGCCTGCAACAGCCCCTCCTGCTCCAGCCGCACCAGCGCGGCGCGGATGGGAGTTCGCGAAACGCCGAGCTTCTCCACGATCGCCAGCTCGGCGATGCGCGCACCGCTGGGCAAGTCGCCGGCGAGGATCATTTCGCGCAGGCGCAGCTGCGCCTTGACGGCCTGCGAGCCACCCGCTTCGCCCCCCGACTCAACAGGAACGCGTGATATTCGCCCCAGCATTCTGCACTCGTGCTGTATACATTAATTCGGAAAAAAACAGTAACCAGGAACTTTGCAAGCCAGTCTAGCCTGACGAATGCGGCTTGTCTGTCATGGTTTCTCCGAAGGTTGTATACATGAATCGGATTTCTTCCGCATAATCGCGGCCCGATCCAGACCTCCGCACCCCTCAAGGACGACCCATGTTTCCCAAGAATTGCTGGTATGTGGCCTGCACGCCCGCCGAAATCGACGACAAGCCGCTGGGCCGGCAGATCTGCGGCGAGAAGATCGTCCTATACCGGGGCGGCGAGGGACAGGTGGCCGCGCTCGAAGATTTCTGCCCGCACCGCGGCGCCCAGCTGTCGCTGGGACAGGTCTGCGAAGGCAAGCTGGTTTGCGGCTATCACGGCCTCGCGATGGGTTGCGACGGCAGGACCGTTTCGATGCCGGGGCAGCGCGTGCAGGGTTTTCCCCAGATCCGCAGTTATCCCGTGGCCGAACGCCATGGCTTCGTGTGGGTCTGGCCGGGTGACGCAGCGCTGGCTGACGCAGGCAAGATCCCGCACCTGGAATGGGCCGACAACCCCGAGTGGGCTTATGCCGGCGGGCTGTACCACATCCACTGCGACTACCGCCTGATGGTCGACAACCTGATGGACCTGACCCACGAAACCTATGTCCACACCACGAGCATCGGCCAGAAGGAGATTGACCAGGTCCCCGTCACCACCCGCGTCGAAGGCGAGATGGTGGTCACCAGCCGCTTCATGGACAACGTACTGGCACCGCCGTTCTGGCGCGCCAACCTGCGCGGCAACAACCTCGCCGACGACGTGCCGGTGGACCGCTGGCAGGTCTGCCGGTTCACCCCGCCGGGCCAGATCATGATCGAAGTGGGCGTGGCGCATGCCGGCAACGGCGGCTACAACGCGGACCGCCAGCACAAGGTGCATGCCGTCGTGGTGGATTTCCTTACGCCGGAAACGGAAACCTCCATGTGGTATTTCTGGGGCATGGCGCGCAACTTCAACCCCCGGGACAAGGCGCTCACGGCCCAGATCCGCGACGGACAGGCCAAGGTGTTCGCCGAGGACCTCGCGGTGCTGGAGGCCCAGCAGGCCAACCTGATCCGGTACCCGCAACGCAAGCTGCTGATGCTCAACATCGACGCTGGCGGCGTGCAATCGCGGCGCATCCTGGATCGGCTGGTGGCGCAGGAACAGCCCCAACAAAAGGCAGCGTGAGCCCATGGAAAGCCTAGCCGTCCAGGTCGTCCGCAAAGTGCAGGAAGCCCAGGACATCGCGAGCTTCGAGCTGGCCCGCGCGGGGGGTGCGCCGCTGCCCGCCTTCAGCGCCGGCTCGCACATCGACGTCCAGGTGCCGGGCGGGCTGACGCGCCAGTATTCGCTGTGCAACGATTCGGTCGAGCAGCACCGCTACCGCATCGCCGTGCTGCGCGATCCGGCGTCGCGCGGGGGTTCGATCGCCATGCACGACGCGGTGCACGAAGGCGACGTGCTCCACATCAGCGAGCCGAGGAATCACTTCCCGCTGCACCATGCCAGCCGCTCGCTGCTGTTCGCGGGCGGCATCGGCGTCACGCCGCTGCTGTGCATGGCGCAGCGGCTGGCCACGATAGGTGCGGATTTCACGCTGCATTACTGCACCCGCTCGCCGGAACGCACGGCCTTTCTCCATGAGATCAGCGCCGCGCCGTTTGCACCGCGCGTGCAGTTCCACTTCGATTCAGGACCGCCGGAGCAGAAGCTGGACACCCAAACGCTGCTGGCTGCGCCGGAATCCGGCACGCAGCTGTACGTGTGCGGCCCGAGCGGTTTCATCGACCATGTGGTCGGCACCGCCAAGGCCGGCGGCTGGAACAGCGAACAGATCCACCTCGAATACTTCGGCGCCGCGCCGCATGACACTTCCGGTGACCGGGCCTTCGACGTGAAGATCGCCAGCACCGGCAAGACCTATGCGGTCCCCGCCGGACAGAGCGTTGTCCACGCACTGCAGGGGCACGGAGTCGAGATCCTGACCTCCTGCGAGCAGGGTGTCTGTGGAACCTGCATCACGCGCGTCCTGGAAGGCGAGCCCGACCACCGCGACATGTACTTCACCGAGGAAGAAAAGGCGAAGAACGACCAGTTCACCCCCTGCTGCTCGCGCGCCAGGAGCAAGACCCTGGTGCTTGATCTGTAGGGTTTTGAGGGAGACCAGCAGCCGGTGCACAAAAGCTTTGTCATTGCGGGCATTGACCCGCAATCCATGGGGTCCATCGAAACTTCCGCGGGTTCCCATGGATCCCGGCTCAAGGCCGGGATGACAAGTTCGTTCCCCTGGCGCCCAGCTCCCGTCCTACCATAGGCAGTCACTTCGATCAGGAGGCACCATGACCAAGCTACCCGCCCGTTACGACCACGTCGGCAGCTTCTTGCGCCCGAAGTACCTGCTGGAAGCGCGCGAGCAGAAAGCCAAGGGCGAGATCACGCCCGAGCAGCTTCGGCAGGTGGAGGACCGGGCCATCACCGAAATCGTGAAGTTCCAGGAAGACGTCGGGCTCAAGAGCATCACGGACGGCGAGTTCCGTCGCACCTATTTCCACATCGACTTTCTCGAACAGATCGGCGGGGTCAAGACCGACATTCCGGTCACCATCAGGAAGCCCGACGGCACGGAGGAACTGGCGCCGCCGGTGATGCGGGTGATCGACAAGGTACGGCACGCGAAGAACATCCAGCTGGCCGACTTCCAGTACCTCAAGAGCCAGGTCAGCGCCGGCCACACGCCCAAGGTCTGCATTCCCTCGCCGACCATGCTGCATTTCCGCGGCGGGCGCGCCGGCATCAGCAAGGAAGCCTATCCCGAGCTGGAGCCCGACTTCTACGACGACGTGGCCCGGGCCTACGGCGACGAATTGCGCTCGCTGGCGGCGGCCGGCTGCACCTACGTGCAGATGGACGACACCAACATGGCCTACCTGTGCGACGAGAAGATGCGTGAGGCGGCGCGTCAGCGCGGCGACGACCCCGACGAGCTGCCACATCGCTACGCGAAATTCATCAACAAGGTGGTGGCGCAAAAGCCCGCCGGCATGCTGCTGGCGATGCACCTGTGCCGCGGCAACTTCAAGAGCACGTTCGCCGCCAGCGGCAATTACGAACCGGTGGCCGAAGCCCTGCTCCGGGAGATGAATCTCGACGCCTACTTCATGGAGTACGACGACGATCGCTCGGGTGACTTCCGGCCGCTGCGCTACTTGCCCAGGGGCAAGACGGTCGTGCTGGGCCTGGTCACCACCAAGTTCGGCGAACTCGAGAGCAAGGACACGCTCAAGCGGCGCATCTCCGAAGCCGCGCAGTACGCGCCCATCGAGCAGCTGGCGCTGTCGCCGCAATGCGGCTTCTCGAGCACGGTGCACGGCAACAAGATCGCGGTGGAAGCACAGCGCAGCAAGCTGCGGCTGGTGATCGAGACGGCGCAGGAGGTTTGGGGAACCGCCTGAAGCGAGGCAGCCGCCGGCAAGGCCGCAAGGCAGTCGCTAACATGCCGAACACATCCTTCGGAAAGGAGAGACGCGATGCCCTCCATCTCCAGACGTTCCGCGCTGGCTCTTTTCGGCTCTTGCGTTGCGCTCCCCGCGATGCACGTGCAGGCTCAGTCCGGCAAGATGCAATCGTGGCCGCTGGGCACACCGCGCCGCACCGGCATCCATGACGTTGCGCCCGCGCCGGACGGCGGTGTGTGGTTCACGGCGCAGGCGAGCGGCCACCTGGGCTGGTTCGATCCCAAGGCCGGCCGCGCCGAACTGATCGCGCTGGGCTCGGGCTCGTCGCCGCACGGCGTGATCCAGGGGCCGGACAAGGCGGCGTGGATCACCGACGGCGGACAGAACGCCATCGTGCGAGTCGGCTGGCCGGACCGCAAAGTGCAGGTCCTTGCATTGCCGCGCGGGTCCTCCTATGCCAACCTCAACACGGCCGCGTTCGACGGCGACGGTGACCTGTGGTTCACCGGCCAGGGCGGCTATGTCGGCAAAGTCGCGGTCAAGACAGGCCAGGTGAACGTGAAGGAAGCCCCGCGCGGACGCGGCCCGTACGGAATTTGCGCGACGCCCGGCGGCGATGTCTGGTGGTGCTCGCTGGCGGGCTCGTTCATTGCGCGCATCGACCGGCGCACCGGAGACTCGTCGATCGTCGAGCCGCCAACGCGCAACCAGGGCGCGCGCCGGGTATGGAGCGACAGCAAGGGCCGCATCTGGGTCAGCGAGTGGAACAGCGGCAACCTGTCCATGCACGATCCGCAGGCCAAGACATGGCGGCAGTGGAAACTGCCAGGCTCCAATCCACAAGCCTATGCCGTGTACGTGGATGAGCGCGATGTCGCCTGGGTCAGCGACTTCGGCGGCAACGCCGTCTTCAGCTTCGATCCCCGCACCGAGAAGTTCGAGCGCTACGGCTTTTCGCGCGACAGCGTCAATGTGCGCCAGATCCTGGGCCGGCCCGGCGAAGTCTGGTTGCCCGAAAGCGGGACCGAACACATCAGCGTGATCCACACCGCCTGAGCCGACCCGTATCGTCAAGCTGAGCAGTGGCGTTGCAAAACGCGATATTGGTAATGCTTGGTAAACGTGGCTCATCTGCGCCGCGACTTGTTATCCAGTGTGTCATCCTGTGAACTTGTTTCGCGGAGGGACACATCATGGCCACATCGATTCGCAGCTTCGTCGGACCCATCCTGTGCGCAAGCCTGGCCTGGCTGGGAAGCTCGGCCGCGACGGCCCAAGTGCCGGATCATCCGCACGCCAGCCGCCCCTTCGCCCAATCCCGCCCCATCCCCGGCCGCTACATCGTGGTGTTCAAGGACAGCGTCGCCAACCCAGCTGCGCAAGCCGCCGGCGCAATGGCAGGCAGCGGCGGGCAGTTGCACCATATCTACTCGGCAGCGCTCAAGGGTTTCGCTGCGACCTTGCCCGACGCGGCGGTGCAGGCCATCCGGAACAATCCTGCGGTGGATTACGTCGAGCAGGACCAAACTGTCTCGCTGTCGCAGATCGAGAGCGGGGCCACCTGGGGGCTGGACCGCATCGACCAGGCGGACCGCCCGCTGGACACGCTGTATCACTTCAACCACACCGGCGCGGGCGTCACCGCTTTCATCATCGACACCGGCATCCGGGCCGATCATGCCGATTTCGGCGGCCGCGTGTTATCAGGCTATACGTCAATCCTGGACGGACGGGGCACCGATGACTGCGATGGCCATGGCACCCACGTCGCCGGTACGGTGGGCGGGACCACCTGGGGCGTCGCCAAACAGGTCGCGCTGCGTCCGGTGCGGGTGCTCGACTGCCGCGGCTCGGGCTCCTACAGCGGCGTCATCGCCGGCGTCGACTGGGTGGCCAACAGTACGCAACGGCCCGCGGTGGCCAACA
>DATMBW010000563.1:0-7424 GCA_035559095.1 Ramlibacter sp. | reverse complement strand
GATCGCCGTGGCGCAGAACGCGATGGCCATGGCCTTCATCGGATTCGCCGGCGGCTTCGCGGCGCCCATCCTGGTGTCCACGGGCCAGGGCAACCATGTGGGACTGTTTTCCTACTACCTGCTGCTGGGTGTGGCCATTGCCGCGCTGGCCTGGATCAAGGCGTGGCGGCCCCTGAACCTGCTGGGCTTTTTTGCCACCTTCGGCGTGGCGACGCTGTGGGGCGCGCTGAAGTACCGGCCCGAACACTTCGAAACGACCGAGCCTTTCCTCGTCGCGTTCTTTCTGGTGTATCTGGCAGCCAGCCTGCTGTACGCCACCCGCCATTCGCTGTCGGCCAAGCGGGCCATCGATGCCACGCTGATTTTCGGCACGCCGATCGTCGCGTTCGGCCTGCAGGCCGGTCTGGTGCGCGAGTTCGAGTACGCGACGGCTTTTTCCTCGCTGGCGCTGGGCGCGCTGTACCTGGCGCTGGGCTGGTGGATGGCGCGCCCTGCGGCCGGCCACGGCGAAGTGCATCGCTGGCTGGCCGAATGCTTCGCCGCGCTCGGCCTGGGCTTCGTCACGCTGGCGGTTCCGCTGGCGCTGGACGCGCGCTGGACCTCGGCCGTGTGGGCCATCGAAGGCGCGGCCGTGTTCTGGATGGGCCGCCGCCAGGACCGCTGGCTCGCCCGCGCCGCGGGGCTGGCCTTGCAAGTGCTCGCCGGCGTCGCCTTCCTCGAATCGGATGCCAGGCACGCGCTGGGCTACTGGCCGCTGGCCCATCCCGGCTTCATCGGCGGCGCCATGCTGGCCACGGCGGCGCTGGGCATCGCCTGGTGGTCGCGCGAACCGGCCAGGTCGCCAGGCGAAGGCATCGCCGCGGCGTTCACGCGGTTCGAGGATGGCCTGTCGCCCTTCCTGTTCTGGCTCAGCTTCCTGTGGTGGCAGTTGGCGCTGGAAAGCGAGATCAGGCGCACGACGCTGGACCTGCAGGGAATCGCCGTGCCGGTGTTCGACGCGGCGGCACGCTTGAACCTGCACCTCGTGGCCTGGGTCGGCAGCGCCTTCGCCGCGCACCTGATGGCGTCGCCGGCCCGCAAGCAGCCGTGGCCGGTTGCGGCCACGCCCGCCTACACCGTGCTGCCGGTGATGATGCTCAGCGCCCTGTTTGGCGTCGCGACGCTGAACCATGTGTTCCAGTCGGCCGGCTGGATCGCCTGGCCGCTCGTGCTGGTATTGCACGCCGTGATGCTGCGCCGCCTCGACCCCGGCCCGCCGCAAGGCTGGTGGACCTGGGTGCATGCCGGCGGCGTGTGGCTGTTGGTCCTGCTGGGCGGCAACCTGCTGGTGTTCGCCATCGGCCAGGCCAAGCTGTGGCAAACCGCCTGGGCCACGGTGATCCTGCTGGTGTCGGCCATCCTGGTGCTGCTGCTGCTGTCGCGGCGCGGCTGGTTCGCGGTTGCCGATCGAGGCGGCGCCTGGCCCTTGGACCGGTTCGGCCGCGCCTACCTGTGGCTGGCGGCCGCGCCGCTCGCGTTCTTCGTCGCCGTGGGTTGCCTGCTGGTGGCGGTGCACTCCGACGGCAATGCGCGTCCCCTGCCCTACGTTCCGCTGCTTAACCCGACGGACCTGGCGATCGCGCTCGGCCTGGGCGCCTGCGCCGTCTGGCTCACGCGCATCCGCCAGAGCGAACTGGCCGTCCCGGACAGGGCCCGCGATACGCGCTGGTTGCTCGCGCTGGCGGCCATCGGCTTCGTCGCCGTCAACACCGTATGGCTGCGGGTGGCCCATCACTATGCCGGTATTCCCTGGGTGGGCAGCCGGCTGTTCGATTCATTCCTGGTGCAGGCCGGTTACTCGATCCTGTGGACCGTGATTGCGCTGGGCCTGATGGTGGGATCGCACCGGCGCGGCCTGCGAGCGGCTTGGATGCTTGGCGCCGGACTGCTGGGCCTGACGGTGCTCAAGCTGTTCGTGATCGACCTGTCCAACCGCGGCGGCTCCGAGCGCATCTTCGTTTTCATTGCCGTCGGCGTGCTCATGCTGGTGGTCGGTTACTTCGCGCCCTTGCCTCCGGCCGGCCGGCGCGCCGGTGGCGAAGCACTGGAGGGAGCACAGACATGAACCGGCCGTTCCAACGAACCGGCGTCCTGCTGCTGGGCGCCGGGATCGCGCTGTACGCGGGCCTGTCGCGCGCCGACGCGCCGGCGCCGCGGGAATTCGCGTGGCGCGCGCCGGTCGAGGTGCCCGCCGGCGCCAGCCTGGCGCGCATCGAGCTTCCGGCGCAGGCCCTCTTGCGGCTGCGCAGCGGCGATGCCCGCGACGTGCGGGTGCTCAACGCCGCGGGTGAAGCCGTGGCATTCGCGCTGATGGAACCGGTGCGCGTGGCGCCCGCGCCGCCCCGGGCCAGGACCGCAGGCTACACGGCGCTGCCGCTGTTCAACGCCGCACCCGGCGCGCGCCAGCCCCGGGGTTCGACGCAGGTGCGCATCAACGACGCCGGCGGCCAGCGCTCGGTCTGGGTGCGGATGGACGGCACCGATGCCGCCGGCGCGTCCAAGCTCAATGCGGTGCTGTTCGCGACCAAGGACGAGCGGCAACTGCTCAGCGCGCTGGACGTGCAGGCGACGCTGCCGCCCAACACGCCCGTGCGGATGTCGGTGTCCAGCAGCGCCGACCTGGCGCAGTGGACGGCGGTGCCGGTGCGCGGGCGCCTGTACCGCTTCGATGGCGAGGGCGCCCCGGTCAACACGACGCTGGAGTTCGAGCAGCCGGTCAAGCTGGAGGGCCGCTACTTGCGCCTGGACTGGCACGGCCAGGAAGGCGTGTCCGTCACCGGGGTCACGGGCCTGGTCGCGCCGGCGGCGCAGGCGCCGGTGCGCGTTCGCGGCGAACTGCCGGCGCCGCAAGCGGCCGGATCGGGCGCGGTGGAAATCGGCACCGGGTTCCTGACGCCGCTCGCGGCCCTGGAACTGACCACCACGAAGAACAACGAACTGCTGCCGGTGCGCATCCTTGGCCGCAACGACGCGTCCCAGCCATGGCGCCTGCTCGGGCAAACCGTCGTCTACCGGTTGGGAACGGCCGGCAGCGAAACGGTCAACCCGCCGGTGGCCGTGCACGGCGCCAGCGCAAGCCGGCTGCGTATCGAAAGCACGAACGGATCTGACCTGGCTGCCGCGCAGTTGCAGGCCGTCGCGGAATTCGAGCCGATTCGGCTCGTCTTCGTCGCCACGGGCGCCGGGCCGTTCGAGCTTGCCGCGGGCCGCGCCAACACCACGCCCGCCGCCTTGCCGCTGGCGACGATCGCCTCCACCCTGGGCCCGCGCAAGGTCGAGGACTTGCCGGCTGCCAAGGTGGGAGCGGGGGTGATCCAGGCCCAGGCGGATGCCGGTCCGCTGGCGCGCGTGTGGCCCGGTGGCGAAGGCCCGAACAAGACCACCGTCCTCTGGGCGGTGCTGCTGGCCGGGGTGTTGCTGCTGGCCGGTGTGGCCTGGTCGCTGCTGCGGCAGTTGAAGCGGCCCGAGCCGCCGCAGGCATAAGCCTCGCGGCCGAGCTGCCATGCGCAGCGCGGCGGCGCTGCGCCGCCGGGAATCGCGATTCAGCGCTGTTTGCGAAGAGTGGGCAGCCCCACGCCCGCGGCGTCGAAGCCGCCGTCCACCGCCAGGACCTGCCCGTTGACGTAGCTGGCTTCGTCGGAACACAGGAAGCCGGTGGCCGCCGCGATTTCCTCGACCAGGCCGTAGCGGTTCAGCGGGATCACGTCGTGGTAGTCGGAACGGATCGCCACCGAATGAACGAGCTTCGCCATCTCGGTGTCCACCGGCCCGGGAGCGATCGCATTCACGCGGATGCCGGCCGTGCCGAGTTCGACGGCCTGCTGCTTCGTCAGGTGAATCAGCGCCGCCTTGCTGGTGCCATACGCAACCCGCAGGGTGCTGGCGCGCAGCCCCGAGATCGAGGCGATGTTGACCACGCTGCCGCCGCCGTTGCGCAGCATCACGGGGACGCAGGCCTGCGTGCACAGGAAGGGCCCGTCGAGGTTGGTGGACAGGACGCTGCGCCATTCCTCGAACGTGGTGGCGCCGATGGGTTTGAAGACGGCGATGCCGGCGTTGTTGACGAGCGAGTCGATCCGCCCATAGGCCTGCGCCACCCGCCCGATCGCATCGTGGACCTGCTGCGGGCTCGAGACGTCGCAGTGGATCGGCAAGACGTCGTCGGGCCGGTTCAGTTCACCGGCGGTTCGGTCGAGCGTCTGCGCATCGATGTCCAGCAACGCGACGCGCTGCCCGCGGGCAAGGAACCAGCGCGCGATACCCAGCCCGATACCGCGCGCGCCGCCCGTCACCACGGCCACCCGCCCCAATGCTTTGTCGGAAATGAAGTCCATCCGCCGTTTCTAACATGGTTTGCGTTGTTGCCCGGTCGCTGGGCAGACGGCATCCGCCCGGGCCCCGGCGTGTACCCAGCAATGCTTTCAGCCGTGCCGCACAAGCCTTGACTTGTTACACGCGTTGTCGCCTGCGTTCGCGACACTGGACGCGGATAGGCAAGCAAAGGAGTCACCATGTCCACGTACAAAGTCGGCTATTTTGTCGGCAGCCTGGCCACTGCCTCGATCAACCGCCAACTGGCGAAGGCGCTGCTCAAGCTGGCCCCGCCCGAGTTGACGTTCACCGAAATCCCGATCAAGGACCTGCCGCTCTACAGCTACGACTACGATGCCGATTTCCCGCCGGTAGCACGTGCGTTCAAGCAGGCCATCGCCGACGTGGACGCCGTGCTGTTCGTGACGCCGGAGTACAACCGGTCGATTCCCGGCGGGCTGAAAAATGCCATCGACTGGGCGAGCCGCCCCTGGGGGCAGAACTCGTTCACGCGAAAACCCTCGGCGGTGATCGGCACCTCGCCCGGCGCGATCGGCACGGCGGTCGCTCAACAAAGCTTGCGCAGCGTGCTCAGTTTCTGCAATTCGCCCCAGATGAACTCGCCGGAGGCCTACATCCAGTTCAAGCCGGGGCTGATCACGCCGGATGGGGAAGTCACCAACGAAGAGACGGCGAAGTTCCTGCGCAACTTCATGGCGGAACTGCATTCCTTCATCGTCAGGGTGTACACGGTGCTGCCGCGAACCACGACGCCGTTGAGCGGGCGCTGAAGCGGCGCGTCCGAGCCGCGCCGGCTGCCGGCTGCGTGGCTGGCAACCTTGCCATGCGGGGCGCCTTCCGGCAGGAACCAGCATGAAACTTGACACGGCTCAACCCATCGCCATACAAACGCTGCACGATCGGCAGGCTGATGGTTTCGCCCACGGAACGGGCGCAGCGCCGCACTTCCAGGAGTCAACAAATTGAGACAGGCCCCTTTCCAGGACGAGCAGTCGCTCGCCCCTGCACGCGTCGCGCTGGAGTCCCGCGCCGACGGTAGTTTCGTCCTGCGCAATCCGCAGCCGCTGCAGCCGTTCGCGCGCTGCATCGGCGACTGGCTGGAACACTGGGCGGCCACCACCCCCGATGCGCTGTTCCTCTGCGAGCGGGACCCGGCCGGCGCCTGGCGCCAGGTCACCTACCGGCAGGCGCGCGACCGCGCCGGGCGGATCGCCCAGTCGCTGATCGACGCGGGTTTTGCCGCGGGCAAGCCGGTGGTCATCCTTTCGGACAATTCGGTGGAAGCCGCGCTGCTGGGCCTGGCCGCGATGCATGTGGGCCGGCCGTTCTGCATGGTGTCCAGCGCCTATTGCCGGCTCACCAAGGACTACACGAAGATCGCCGGCATCCTCGACCAGCTGGCCCCGGCATTGGTCTACGCCTCCGACGCCCGCGTCTATGGCGCGGCCGTGGCGACCTGGGGCGACAAATGCCCGGTGTTCTTCGGTGCCAATGCCGGCGAACACAACGGGGCGAAGCCCTTCGCCTCCCTGGAAACGGCGAGCGAAACGCCGGCCGTGCTGAACGCCTTTTCGATGATCCGGCCGGCCGACCACGCCAAATACCTGCTGACCAGCGGCTCCACGGGCATTCCCAAAGTCGTCATCAATACCCACCGGATGCTCTGCGCGAACCAGCAGCAGATCGCCCAGGTCTGGCCGTTCCTGATGCGCCATCCGCTGGTGCTGGTGGACTGGCTGCCCTGGAGCCACACCTTCGGCGGCAACCACAACTTCAACATGGTGCTGGCGCACGGCGGCACGCTCTACATCGACGAGGGCCGGCCGGCGCCGGGCCTGATCGAGCGCTCGGTGCGCAACCTCAGCGAAGTCAAGCCCAACTTCTATTTCAACGTGCCGCGCGGCTTCGACATGCTGCTGCCCTTCCTGGAACAGGACCCGGATACCGCCAGGAACATCTTCGAGCGGCTGGAGGGCGTCTTCTACGCCGCGGCGGCGCTGCCGCAGAGTCTTTGGCTGCGGCTCGAGACGGTGGCCAGGAAGGTTCGCGAGCGGCCGCTGTGGTTCACGTCCGCCTGGGGCGCCACCGAAACGGCCCCCGCCATCACGACGGTGCATTGGCGCATCGAGAAGGCCGGATGCATCGGCTTGCCGTTGCCCGGGGCTGAGCTGAAGTTCGTGCGCAATGGCGAAAAGCTGGAAATGCGCGCCAGGGGGCCCAACATCTTTCCCGGCTACCTGCGCCACAAGACCCTGACGACCGAGGCGTTCGACGAGGAGGGCTTCTACAAGATCGGCGACGCCGGAAAGCTGTTGAACCAGGCCGATCCCGCCGAGGGCGTCGTCTTCGATGGCAGGGTGGCCGAGGACTTCAAGCTGTCGAGCGGCACCTGGGTCAGCGTCGGCACGCTGCGGCCCCGCATCGTCACGGCGATGGCGCCCCACGTCGCCGACGTCGTGATCGCCGGCCACGACCGCACCGATATCGGCCTGCTGGTGTTTGCTACGCCCCAGGCCAAGGAGCTGCCGCCCGGGGCGCTCGAGTCGCACGTGCTCGAAGCGATGCGGCGCCTGCGGGCCGAGGGCGGCGGTTCGTCGCAATGTCCCGTCCGCGCCATCATCCAGGCGGATCCGCCCAGCGCCGACGCCGGCGAGATCACCGACAAGGGCTATATCAACCAGCGCGCCGTATTGGACCACCGGGCCAAGGATGTGGCGGCGCTGTACGAGAACGGCGGCGCGCGGGTGATCCGGCTCGACTAGGGGGCGGGCGCCTCCCGCCGGCCGAGAACGCTGGCAGCATCGCTACACTTGCGGGTTTGCCGCGACTCCGCTGCATCACGCAACCCACTATGCGCACCCAGACGCCTGCCCATCCGCCCCTCGCCAGTTCAATTTCGCCAGCGCCGCAGTTCGACCCCAGCCCCATCGCCGGCGACCGGGTGGAGCTGCAGTTGCTCACCACGCTCAAGTGCAACCTCCAATGCAGCTATTGCTCACTGGGTGTGGGCGACGTGCTTGGATCGCAGGCGCGAATCGAATATGACCTCGAAC
>DATMBW010000562.1:0-3890 GCA_035559095.1 Ramlibacter sp. | reverse complement strand
TCGGGCTACGGCTCCGAAGGCGGCCCGGAAGCGATGGAGGCCTACCTGAACACCCGCGCCGTGACAGTGATGAACGTGTGAGCGGCAGTTGATCGCTTGCGTCAGCGGGCTCGCGCAAGCCACCGGGAAATGAAACGGACGACCATTTTTGCGATCTGCGCGATCGGCCTGTTGTCCGCCGAGGCGCAGGAGCGCAAGAATTTGTTCGACGATCCGTTCGTGCAAGTCACATCGGCCATGCCCGGATGCCCGGCGCCCGAAGGGCCGAGCGTGACGCAAGCGGAACTGCCTGCCCTGGCCCACGCTGATGGGATGCGTGCAGTCCAGGGAACAGGCCGTGGAGATGGAAAAGGCGGTAGCCCTGGTCGACGACGTGATGGGTGTCATCAACCAGTTGATGGTGGGCACCCGGGAGAAGCCGCGCTACCAGCTCGCGCGGCCGGGCGGCAAGTAGCGGCTGCGCCTACCACCGCAGCGCGGCCGTGTGCACCGGCGCGTCCCACAGCGACTTGAGCTCCTCGTCCAGCAGGGTCACGGTGAGCGAGCCGCCCGCCATCTCGAGCGCCGTGGTGTAGTTGCCCACCAGCGTCCGCGCGACCTTCAGCCCCTGCGCCTGCAATACCTGGTTGGCGCAGTGATTCAGCAGGTACAGCTCCAGCAGCGGCGTGCCGCCGAAACCGTTCACGTGCAGCAGCACCTGCGAGCCCGGCTTCGGATGCAAGTCGCCGAGGATCGCGTACAGCAGCTCCTCGACCAGTTGCTGGGCCGGCCGCACCGGGCCGCGCCGGCGGCCGGGCTCGCCGTGGATGCCCACTCCGAATTCCATCTCGTCGTCGGCGATGTCGAAGGTCGGCCGGCGCGCCGCCGGCACCGTGCAGCTGGTAAACGCCACGCCCATGGATGCCGTGAGGCTGTTGACGCGATCACCCAAGACCTTGCACTGCTGCAGGCTGGCGCCGGCCTCGGCCGCCGCACCGACGATCTTCTCCACGATCAGCGTGCCGGCCACGCCGCGCCGGCCGGTGCCGTGGGTGGAGCGCTCGATCGCCACGTCGTCGTTGACCAGCACGGTGGCGCAGGGCTGCAGCATCATCTCGGCGGCCATCTGGAAATTCATCACGTCGCCCGCGTAGTTCTTGACGATGAACAGCACGCCATGGCCGCGATCCACCGCCATCGCGGCGGCCAGCATCTGGTCCGGCGTGGGCGACGTGAACACCTGGCCGGGGCAGGCCGCGTCGAGCATGCCTTTGCCGATGAAACCGCAATGCAGCGGCTCGTGGCCGGAGCCGCCGCCCGAGATCAGCACCACCTTGGATGGCGCCCGCTGCTTGCGCGTGACGAAAGCCGGGTCGAGGTGCAGCGACAGCAGGTCGCCGTGCGCGGCCGCCATTCCCTGCAGCGATTCGGCCAGCAGCTGCTCGACGTCGTTGACGAATTTTTTCATGATGGATGTCCTTGAAGCTTGGTGGCATTCAGGCGGTCAGCAAGTCATTAGTCAGTTGGGGACAGAGCTGAAGGTCTGTCCCGCAAGCAGATCACATACCGCGAACAGCGCGACCTGGCTGGTCTTGGCACCGGGGTCGATGTGCCCGAGGGCGCGGTCGCCGAGGAAATGGGCCCTCCCCTTGGTGGCGATCATGTCGCGGGTGGCGAGCATGTTGAACTCGGCTTCCTGCTTCAGCTTGGCGCAGAGCGTGTCGCGGTCGCTGCCTTCGTCCACCAGGCGCAGCAGCAGCCGCGACACCGGGATCAGCACGTCCAGCATCGTCTTCTCGCCCAGTTCGGCCTTGCCCCGGCTCTTGATGGCTTGCACGCCGGCGGCCAGCGCGCGCGCGAAGCGCTTTTCGTCCGGCTCCGGGCTACCCTCCAGGTCCCGGCCCATGGAGATGAAGAAGCTGCCGATCAGCGGCCCGGAAGCGCCTCCGATCGTGCTGAGCAGCTTCATGCCGATGCGGCTGAAGGCCTGCGACGGCGGCAGCGGCAGCAGTTCGGCCTTGATGGCCGTGATCGCCTCGCAGCCGCGCCGCACGTTGATGAAGTGGTCGCCGTCGCCGATGGCGCGGTCCAGCGATTCGATCTGGTCCTCGTTGGCCAGGATGCCGGCGTGGACTGCTTCGACGGCGGCGACGATGTCTTGGGTGTTCATGGCAATGGTCTCGCTTCAAATGGTTCTCACGCGGCCAGACGGCGGCCCGCCTGGTCGAACAGCAGCCGGTGGGCAGCCGGAAAGCGCAGCCGGATCCGGCTTTGCGGCGCCGGCGCGACGTTTTGCATGAGGCGCGCGCGTACCTCCACACCGGCGTATTCGGCGATGACGTGGTGCTTGAGCAGCGACGATTCGATCACGGTGCATTCGAAGCCCTCGCCCTCGCCGGCCAGTTCCACGTCCTCGGGCCGGATGCCGATGCTCGCCGCCTGCGCCGGGTATTGGGCGAAGAACCAGCCGGCCGGCAGCACGTTGATCGGCGGCGAACCCAGCCGCTGCGCCACCTGCACCGAAACCGGCGTCTCGTAGATCTGCTCGGGCGTGCCGACTTGCTGGATGGCGCCTTCGTGCAGGATCGCGATGCGGTCGGCCAGCGTGGTGGCTTCCACCTGGTCGTGCGTCACGTAGACCACGGTAGCGCCGCTGCGGCGCTGCAATCGCTTGAGTTCCACCCGCAGTTCCTCGCGCAGCTGCGCATCCAGCGACGACAGCGGCTCGTCCATCAGGTAGACGCGCGGCTCGCGCACCAGGGCACGGCCAATGGCCACGCGCTGCATTTCGCCGCCCGACAGGGCCGTCGCCTTGCGCTGTAATTTGCTTTCGATCCGCAGCGTGGTGGCGACACGTTGCACACGCAGCCGGATCTCGCTTTCCGACAGGCGGCGCATCGGGGCGCGCAGCGGGAACGCCAGGTTTTCGAACACGGTCAGGTGCGGGTACAGCGAATACTGCTGGAACACGAAGGCGCAATCGCGTTGCGCGGGCGCCGCCGCCGTGAAGTCGTCGCCGTTCATCCGCACCTGGCCGGTGTCGGGCTGTTCCAGTCCCGCGATGACGCGCAGCGTTGTGGTCTTGCCGGCGCCGCTCGGGCCGAGCAACACGAAGAACTCGCCATCGTCGATGTCCAGCTCGAGGTCGGCCAGGGCCGTGACGGCGCCGAACCGCTTGGTGATGCCTTGAAGGGAAATGCTAGCCATGGCGCATGCCCGGTTGATGGCGGATGGTGGTGACGCTGGGCAGCAGGCGCTCGGTCGCCGCATCGAACAGCACCACCCGTTCGGTTTCGAAATCCAGTCCGACCCGCTCCTGCAGGACCGGCCGCACGGACTTGTCGGCGAGGACCTTGACCACGCCCGCATCGGTCTGGACCTCGGCGACCCAATGCGAGCCGAAGTACTCCACGTGCTGCACGCGCCCGCCAAGGCTGCCCTCGTCGGCGCCGCGCAGGCGCACGTGCTCGGGCCGCACGCCCAGGACGACCGAGGCACAAGCGGCTTGCGTGGTGGGCACGCCCAAGGCGCGATGCGCCATTCGCACGCTCGTGTCGTAGCGCGCGACCGGCGCCTGCGCTGGCAGCAGGTTCATCGGCGGCCGGCCGATGAAACGGGCGACGAACAGGCACGACGGGAAACTGTAGATGCCGTGCGGGTCGTCGGCCTGCAGGATCTCGCCATCGTTCATCACCACGATGTGGTCGGCCAGGGCCATCGCTTCGTTCTGGTCGTGCGTGACGAACACGGTGGTCGTCTTGAGCCGGTCATGGAGCTTGCGCAGCTCCACGCACATCAGCTCGCGGAACTCGGCGTCCAGCGTGCCCAGCGGCTCGTCCATCAGGAAAGCCTTGGGCTGGCGCACGATCGCGCGCCCCAGCGCCACCCGCTGCCGGTCGCCGCCCGCCAGG
>DATMBW010000561.1:0-2632 GCA_035559095.1 Ramlibacter sp. | reverse complement strand
TATTCCCAGCGTCGAGCGCGCGGCCACCCTGTGCCTTCAGGCCGGGGCCAATGGCATCACCGTGCATCCCCGGCCCGACGGCCGCCATATCCGGGCGGACGACGTGCGCGCGCTGCACAGGTTGCTGCAATCCTGGCCCGGCGCCGAGTTCAACATCGAGGGCAATCCATTCCACAACCTGATGGATTTCGTGCGTGAACTGCGCCCCCACCAGTGCACCTTCGTGCCCGACAGCGAGGGCCAGTTCACCAGCGACCATGGCTGGAACCTGCCGGCAGACGGCGAGCGGCTCGGGCCCGTGATCGCGCAGGCTCGGGCGCTGGGCGTGCGAGTGAGCCTGTTCATGGACCCGCTGCCCCACGTCATGGCCGCCGCCAAGGCGGTGGGGGCGGACCGGGTGGAGCTCTACACCGAAAGCTACGCGCTTGCCTGGGGCACGCCCCGCCGGGGCGAGGTACTGGACGCCTTCGCCGCCGCGGCGCGAGCTGCGCAGGCGGTGGGCCTGGACGTCAACGCGGGGCACGACCTCAACCAAGACAACCTGACAGGTTTCCTGCGCTCCGTGACCGGCGTGCGCGAGGTATCGATCGGCCATGCCATGATCTCGGATGCGCTGGAGCTGGGCTATGCGGCCGCCGTCAAGGCCTATCTGGGCTGCATCGCCGGCGCTTTCGACAACGCCGCCGGCGCATGATCTACGGCATAGGCACCGACGTGTGCGACCTGCGCCGCATCCGTGCGGTGCTGCAGCGGCAGGGCGAACGCTTTGCCCGCAAGATCCTGAGTGACGGCGAATTGGCCGTGTGGAAATCGCGCAGCGCCCGTTGGCCGGAGCGCGGCGTGCGCTACCTGGCCACGCGCTTTTCGGCCAAGGAGGCGTTCAGCAAGGCGGCGGGCCTGGGACTGCGCCTGCCCATGACGTGGCGCGAGTGCGAAATAGCGAACCTGCCCAGCGGCAAGCCGGTCATCGTCCTGCATGGAGGCCTCAGGGACTGGCTCGAAGGGCAGGGCCTCGCGGCCCATGTCACCGTGACGGATGAAAGCGACTACGCCGCGAGCTTCGTGGTGCTCGAGAGGAAAGCTGCGCCATGAGCGAACACGCACCCGTGATCCTGGACATTGCCGGGCCGGCCCTGACGGAGGTGGACCGGCAGCGGCTGGCGCATCCCCTGGCCGGCGGCCTTATCCTGTTTGGCCGCAACTGGCAGGACCGCCGCCAGCTCGCGGCCCTGTGCGCCGAGATCAAGTCGGTGCGGCAGGACCTGCTGATCTGCGTGGACCACGAGGGCGGGCGGGTCCAGCGCTTTCGCACCGGCGGGTTCACCCATCTGCCGCCGATGCGAGCGCTGGGCGAGCTATGGATGAACGATGGGGTACGCGGGGACGGCGCGGGCGCCATGGCCGCCACCAACGCGGCCACGGCCGCGGGCTATGTGCTGGGCGCCGAATTGCGCGCCTGCGGCGTGGACTTCAGCTTCACCCCGGTGCTCGACCTGGATTGGGGCGAAAGCGCCGTGATCGGCGACCGGTCGTTCCACAGCGACCCGCGCGTGACCGCGCTGCTGGCCAAGAGCCTGATGCACGGCCTGCTGCGCGCGGGCATGGCCAACTGCGGCAAGCACTTTCCCGGCCATGGCTTCGTCAAGGCGGATTCGCATACCGATGTCCCGGTCGACCGGCGCAGCCTCAAGGCCATCCTGGCCGGCGACGCGGCGCCTTACCAATGGCTCAACACCTCGCTGTCCAGCGTGATGCCGGCCCACGTCATCTATTCCAAGGTGGATTCGCGGCCGGCCGGGTTTTCGAGCCACTGGCTGAACGAAATTCTGCGCCGACAGTTGGGCTTTCGCGGCGCCATCTTCAGCGACGACCTCAGCATGGCCGGCGCGCGGCGCATCGACGGCCGCGAGGTGAGCTACACCGAGGCCGGCATGGCGGCGCTGAACGCGGGCTGCGACATGGTGCTGCTATGCAACCAGTCCGTGCAAGATCCCCGGGCCGTGGACGAACTCCTCGACGGCTTGGCCGAGGCGCAGCTCAAGGGGTGGTGGCAACCCAACGGGGCGAGCGAGCAGCGACGCCTGGCGCTGCTCCCGACCACACCGGCCCAGCCGTGGGACGCGCTCATGGCGCACCCGGACTACATCCATGCGCTGAATCTGCTGCCGTAGCGCGCCAGAGCCGGCCTGCAGCCGGAACCTTGCCTTACGATTCGCGCCGGAGCGCCGGAAAAAGGATCACGTCCCGGATGCTGGGGCTGTCCGTGAGCAGCATCATGAGCCGGTCGATGCCGATGCCGCAGCCGCCCGTGGGCGGCATGCCGTATTCCAGCGCACGCACGAAATCGTGGTCGTAGAACATGGCCTCGTCGTCGCCCGCGTCCTTCGCGTCGACCTGGCCCAGGAAGCGCGCCGCCTGTTCCTCCGCGTCGTTGAGCTCCGAGAAACCATTGCCGAATTCGCGACCGGTGATATAGAGCTCGAATCGCTCCGTCACGTGCGGGCGGCTGTCATTGGCGCGCGCCAGCGGCGAAATCTCGGTCGGGTGCTCCATGATGAAGGTCGGATGCCAGAGCTTTTCTTCCACCGTTTCCTCGAAGTACGCCACCTGCAGGCTGGCCAGCGAGCGGGTC
>DATMBW010000560.1:0-2224 GCA_035559095.1 Ramlibacter sp. | reverse complement strand
GGTCATCGGCATCAAGCGCATGATCGCCGGCGGCGATGCGGCCAACGAGTGGAACGTGGTGATGGCGACTGCCCTGCTTGCCATGCTCCCGCCGGCCGTCGTGGTGATCCTGATGCAGAAATGGTTCGTCAAGGGTCTGGTGGACACGGAAAAATAGCGTCAAACACAAGAAGACATCGTCAAGGCGGAACACCTCAATGGCAGCGATTTCCCTCAGGAACGTCCTAAAGCGCTACGGCAAAGGCAGGCACGAACTGCAGGTCATCCATGGGGTGAGCGCCGAGATCAAGGACCGCGAGTTCGTCGTCATCGTGGGGCCGTCGGGCTGCGGCAAATCCACCCTATTGCGCATGGTCGCGGGGCTGGAGGAAATCACCGAAGGCGAGATATCGATCGGCAATCGCGTGGTGAACAACCTGGAACCGGCCGAGCGCGACATCGCCATGGTGTTCCAGAACTATGCCTTGTACCCGCACATGACGGTGTTCGACAACATGGCGTATGGCCTGAAGATCAAGAAGGTCCCGATCGCGGAGATCAAGACGCGGGTCGACAAGGCCGCGGGCATTCTGGAACTGGGGCAGTTGCTGGAACGCAAGCCGCGCCAGTTGTCGGGCGGCCAGCGCCAGCGTGTGGCCATGGGCCGCGCCATCGTGCGCCAGCCCCAGGTGTTCCTGTTCGACGAGCCGCTGTCCAACCTGGACGCCAAGCTGCGGGCGCAGACCCGCATCGAGATCCAGAAGCTGCACCGCGAGCTGGGCATCACCTCGCTGTTCGTCACGCACGACCAGGTCGAGGCCATGACGCTGGCCGAACGCATGCTCGTGATGAACGCCGGCGTCATGGAGCAGTTCGGCACGCCCGAAGAGGTCTATCACCGCCCGGCTTCCACGTTCGTGGCCAGCTTCATCGGCTCGCCGCCCATGAACCTGCTGACCAGCGCGCCCGGCTCGCGCGCGGGCACCATCATGGGCGTGCGTCCCGAGCACCTGGACGTGTCCGGCAGCGGCTGGCCCCTGGTGGTGGAAACCACGGAACTGCTAGGCGCGGAGCGGCTGATCTACGGGCGGCTCGGGGCCGAGCAGGTCATCGTGCGCGCGGAAGAGCACACGGCGATACCGCAGCCCGGCTCCACAGTCCACGTCACGCCGCGCCCGGACCGGGTGCACTGGTTCGACGCGGCCAGCCACAAGCGTATTCAGTGACAAGCGAACCGCAAGCCTGGCCCTACCCCCGCTGGATCGCCCATCGCGGGGCCGGCAAGCTGGCGCCCGAAAACACCTTGGCTGCCTTCCGGTTGGGCGCGAGCCACGGCTACCGGATGTTCGAGTGCGACGCGAAGCTCTCGGCCGATGGCGTCGTATTCCTGCTGCACGACACGTCTCTGGGCCGTACGACCAACGCCGCGCGAGTGTTCGCAGCTACCTCCAGCGGCGTCGCCGGCGACCACCCGTGGCGCGACCTCTCGCAACTCGACGCCGGCGGCTGGCATTCGCGGGCATTCGCAGGCGAACCGCTGCCAACACTGGACAATGTCGCCCGCTTTTGCCTCGCCAACGGCCATTTCCTGAACATCGAAATCAAGCCCACCCCCGGCCTGGAACAGCGCACGGGTGAGGTGGTCGCCCAGGCGGCGGCCCGCCTGTGGGCTGGTGCCGCGGTACCGCCCCTGCTCACATCATTCCGGCCCGAAGCCCTGCAGGCAGCCCAGGCTGCGGCGCCCCAGCTTCCGCGAGGCCTGTTGCTCGACACCTTGTGGACCGGCTGGCTGGAGACAGCGCTGTCGCTTGGCTGCCTGGCCGTCGTGTGCAATCACGCGCTATGGGACCGCAGCAGTCTCACGCAAGCCAGGAGCGCTGGCTTGCGCTGCCTGAGCTATACGGTCAACGACGAATGGGCGGCGCAGCGGCTGATCGAGCTCGCAACCGACGGCATCATCACCGACCGCGTGGACCTGTTTCCTCCAGCGTAGGTCCTGGTTGTCATTGCGGACTTGATCCGCAATCCACGTTGGCGGAACGCATGGATGCCGGATCAAGTCCGGCATGACACGAGTCCGCTACTTCAAGTCACCCGCCAGCGAGGCCAGCGTTTCCGGCGCGATCGTGACGTGCGCCGGATAGTTGCTGTGGTCGCAGCCAAGCTTCACGCTTGCGCCGGCCTTCACCGCCGACACCATGGGAGGCGTCAGCTCGAACCGGACGAAATGGACCGCGGACGTCTT
>DATMBW010000559.1:0-2511 GCA_035559095.1 Ramlibacter sp. | reverse complement strand
CATGCAAAGCTGCACCACGCAGACCTATTACGAAAACCGGACCGTAGGCTACAACGTGCTCTACGAATACGCCGGCAGGCAATACAACGTGCAGATGCCCAACGACCCGGGCCCGACGATCCGGCTTCAGGTCTCGCCGATGACCGACAGCGGTGCCGCGCCGGAAATCGCCGAGGCACCGGCGGCGCCCGGCGCTCCGGGCGTGATCGTCGCCCCGCCGATGACGCGGGCCGTCGGGCAGCCGGTCGCCCAGGTGGTGGCGGTCCCGCCGGCGATGTACCCCGCGGCCTACCCCGCCTACCCCGCCTACCCTGCGTACTACGGCAGCCCCTACTACTATTACCCGCCGATCGGGCTGTCGCTGAACTTCGGCTTTTCCAGCGGGCACAGCCATCACCGTTGGCGCTGACCGCCTGAAGGGCTCATCAATCGGTGCGCGCAGGCCTTCGAACGCGCGGGCGCCGGGATTGCCTTCGAGGTCGCCCGCTTTCTGCCCATCCTCCGCGTTCAGGAATGCCGGTGCGCGACACATTGACTGACTCCGGCGGCGCCGCTCGCTTGCCGCGCAGCTAAAATTGACGGTTTCCCACCTGAACCACGTTCCCGCTACCCTGGGGAATCCGCACCTTTCAATGACCACCCAAAAAATCGACGGCGCCTGCGTCACCGCCCAGGCCAATGTGTACTTCGACGGCAAATGCGTGAGCCACAGCCTCGAGCTGGCGGACGGCTCGAAGAAATCCGTTGGCGTGGTATTGCCGGCCGAGCTGACCTTCAATACGGGGGCGCCTGAAGTGATGGAATGCGTCGCCGGCGGTTGCGAATACAAACTGGCGGGCAGCGACGCCTGGAACAAGAGCGGACCGGGTGAGCGCTTTGCCATCCCCGCCAATTCGAGCTTCCAGATCCGGGTGACCCAGGCCTACCACTACATCTGCCATTTCGGCTGACTGCCGTCCGGGATCGCAGCCCCTAGCCCCCAGCCCCTCGCCCCTTCCCCATGAGCACCATCCTCGAACATCTTCCCTCCGGCCAGAAAGTCGGGATCGCATTCTCCGGCGGGCTGGACACCAGCGCGGCGCTGCACTGGATGCGCCAGAAAGGCGCGATTCCCTACGCCTACACAGCCAACCTGGGCCAACCCGACGAGCCGGACTACGACGACATCCCGCGCAAGGCGATGCAATACGGCGCCGAAAAGGCGCGCCTGGTCGATTGCCGCCTGCAGCTCGCCCATGAAGGCATCGCGGCGATGCAGGCTGGCGCCTTCCACATCTCCACGGCCGGCGTCACCTATTTCAACACCACGCCGCTGGGCCGCGCCGTCACGGGCACGATGCTGGTGGCCGCGATGAAGGAAGACGATGTCCACATCTGGGGCGACGGCAGCACCTTCAAGGGCAACGACATCGAGCGCTTCTACCGCTACGGCCTGCTCACGAACCCGAGCCTGAAGATCTACAAGCCCTGGCTGGACCAGGCGTTCATCGACGAGCTGGGGGGGCGCGCGGAAATGTCCGCGTTCATGCAGCAGGCCGGTTTCGCCTACAAGATGTCCGCGGAAAAAGCCTATTCCACCGACTCCAACATGCTGGGCGCCACGCACGAGGCCAAGGACCTGGAACAACTGAGCAGCGGGATCAGGATCGTCAATCCGATCATGGGCGTGGCATTCTGGAAGGAGGACGTCCCCGTCAAGGCCGAAACCGTGACCGTGCGCTTCGAAGAGGGCCAGCCCGTCGCCCTGAACGGCAAGACTTTCGCTGACCCCGTCGAGCTGATCCTGGAAGCCAACCGGATCGGCGGGCGGCACGGCCTGGGCATGAGCGACCAGATCGAGAACCGCATCATCGAGGCCAAGAGCCGCGGCATCTACGAAGCGCCGGGCCTCGCGCTGCTGTTCATCGCCTATGAGCGCCTGGTGACCGGCATCCACAACGAGGACACGATCGAGCAGTACCGCGACAATGGCCGGCGCCTGGGCCGCCTGCTCTACCAGGGCCGCTGGTTCGATCCGCAGGCCATCATGCTGCGCGAAACCGCGCAACGCTGGGTGGCGCGCGCGATCACGGGCGAAGTGACGCTGGAGCTGCGCCGCGGCAACGACTACTCGCTGCTGGACACCGCGTCGCCGAACCTGACCTACGCCCCCGAGCGGCTGTCGATGGAGAAGGTCGAGAACGCGCCCTTTTCGCCCAAGGACCGCATCGGCCAGCTCACCATGCGCAACCTCGACATCGTCGATACGCGCGAAAAGCTGGGTATCTACACCCGAAGCGGTTTGCTGTCGCTGGGAGGTGGCGCCGCGCTGCCGAGCTTGGGCGACGGCCACAGCGAGTGAAGCCCAGCGGGCACGGGGCTGTGCAGGAACGAATTCACAGCTTTGAGCTCTAACACTTGCCGTTGGGCCTGGTTCAACGGCAAGGAGGTTGACCATGAAGCAGATGAAGCACTGGCAAGACCCCGTGAACGCCGTGGTAGGTTTGTGGCTGATTCTCTCGCCGTGGATCA
>DATMBW010000558.1:0-5784 GCA_035559095.1 Ramlibacter sp. | reverse complement strand
GCGCCCCCGTGGGGGGCTGCGCATCCACGCAGCGGAAAGCGTGGGGGTCACCTTCGCCGCCGGGCCGCTCCCAAGGCGAAGTGCGCCCCCTCGGGGGGCAGCGCATCCACGCAGTGGAAAGCGTGGGGGTGGAATACTCTGCGAAAATAGCGCCATGTTCACCGGAATCATCACCGGCGTGGGGCGCATCGCCGCCGTCCACGACCTGGGAAGCTCTTTACAGCACGGCAAGCGCCTGTTCATTGAAACGCCCGCGGGCTACCTCGACGACGTGGGCGTGGGCGACAGCATCGCGCTCAACGGCGCCTGCATGACCGTCATCGACCTGGACGCGGCGAAGCACCGTTTCACGATCGAGATTTCCGCCGAATCGCTTGACAAGACCGCGGGCCTGGCGCAGACCGGGCCCATCAATCTCGAGAAAGCGATTCGCGCCAACGACCGCCTGGGCGGGCACATCGTGGCCGGCCATGTGGACGGCATCGGAACGGTGACGCGGTTCGCCCAGGTCGGCGAGAGCTGGGAGCTGCGCGTGGCGGCGCCCCGGGCGTTGGGCAAGTACCTGGCGTACAAGGGTTCGGTCGCCATCAACGGGGTCAGCCTCACGGTCAACTCCGTGGCCGACTCCCCCGAGGCCACCGAAACCAGCATCAACCTCATCGCGCACACCGTGCAAAACACGGCGCTAGGCTCGCTCACGGCCGGCAGCCGCGTCAACCTGGAGATCGACCTGATCGCCCGCTACGTCGAACGCATGCTCACCGCGCAGCCCTCCATCCTGAAAGCCAGTGCATGAGCGCTACCTCCACAGAAATCACGCCCGTTGCCATCTCACCGGTCGAGGACATCATCGCCGACATCCGGGACGGGCGCATCGTCATCCTCGTGGACGAGGAGGACCGCGAGAACGAGGGCGATTTGGTCCTGGCCGCCGAACACGTCACGCCCGAAGCCATCAATTTCATGGCGCGCTTCGGCCGCGGGCTGATCTGCCTGACGCTCACCCGCAAGCGTTGCGAGCGCCTGCGGCTGCCGCCCATGGCCACGCGCAACGGCGACAAGAAGGGAACGGCCTTCACCGTCTCGATCGAAGCGGCCGAGGGCGTCACCACGGGCATCTCCGCCGCGGACCGCGCCCGCACGGTGCAGGCCGCGGTCGCCAAGACCGCCAAATCCGAGGACCTGGTGCAGCCCGGCCACATCTTTCCGCTGCAGGCGGTCGAAGGCGGCGTGCTGATGCGCGCCGGCCACACCGAAGCCGGCTGCGACCTGGCGGCGATGGCGGGCCTGACGCCCGCGGCCGTGATCTGCGAAATCATGAAGGACGACGGCACCATGGCCCGGCTGCCCGACCTGCAGCTGTTCGCCGCCGTGCACGGCCTGAAGATCGGCACCATCGCCGACCTGATCGAGCACCGCAGCCGCAACGAGTCGCTGGTCGAGAAGGTCGGCAGCCGGCCGTTGCGGACCGCCTACGGCGACTTCACGGCCCATGCCTGGCGCGACAAGCCCAGCCATGGCCTGCACCTGGCGCTGGTCAAGGGCGAGTGGGCCGCCGACGAGGCGGTGGCCGTGCGCGTGCACGAGCCCATGTCGATGCTCGACGCGCTGGAAGTCAACCGTTCCATGCACTCCTGGAACCTGGACGCCAGCCTCAAGCGCATCGCACTCGAGGGCAAGGGCGTGGCCGTGCTGCTCAATTGCGGCGAGGACGCACACCAGTTGCTGGCGCAGTTCGAAGGCAGGGCCCGGGCGTCGCACGCGCCCGAACGCGGCCGCCTGGACCTGCGCACCTATGGCGTGGGCGCGCAGATCCTGCGCGAATGCGGCGTGCACCGCATGAACCTCATGGGCAACCCGCGCCGCATGCCCAGCATGGCCGGCTATGGGCTGGAGATCGCCGGCTACATCGCCCCTTGACCCCTACAGCTACGGAAAGTGCATAAGCAATGTTTGGCGCAGAAAAAGGCAAGGCCGCGAAGCTGGACGGCAAAGGCCTGTACATCGGCATCGTGCAGGCCCGCTTCAACGAAAGCGTGACCGATGCGTTGGCGCAGGCCTGCCGGGCCGAGTTGGCCGCGCTCGGCGTCGCCGACGACCACATCGACCACGTCCGCGTGCCCGGAGCCCTCGAGGTTCCGGTCGCGCTGCAGGGCATGGCCGAAAAGGGCGGTTACGACGCGTTGATAGCGCTGGGCTGCATCATCCGCGGCGAAACGTATCATTTCGAACTGGTGGCCAACGAGTCCGCCGCCGGCTTGAGCCGCGTATCGCTGGATTACCAGCTTCCCATCGCGAACGTCATCCTCACCACCGAAAACCTGGAGCAGGCTGTGGCCAGGCAGACCGACAAGGGCCGCGACGGCGCGCGCGTCGCCGTCGAGATGTGCAACCTGCTGGACGAACTGGGATGAAAACCCACCCCTTCATGCGTGGGTTACGCGCCGCAACAAATGACTGAGATGAGCGATAGCACCAAGCCGGTTCCGGAACGCGTGCCGCGGCCCGCGCGCACCGGAACGACCGGCACCGGCGCCCGCAAAGCCTCGGCCAAGTCGGCACGCAGCCGGGCCCGCGAATTTGCGTTGCAGGCGCTTTACCAATACCTCGTCGGTCGTAACGACGCCCAGGCGATCGACCTGTTCACGCGCGACCTGGCCGGATTCCACAAGGCCGACGCGGCGCACTACGACGCCCTGCTGCATGGCTGCATCGGCGAGGCGGCGCAACTCGACGCCCTGATCGTGCCGCTGCTGGACCGCAAGCTCCAGGAGATCTCGCCGATCGAGCACGGCGTGATGTGGATCGGCGCCTACGAATTCCAGCATTGCCCCGACGTGCCCTGGCGCGTGGTGCTCAACGAATGCATCGAGCTGGCCAAGGAGTTCGGCGGCACCGACGGCCACAAATACGTGAATGCGGTGCTCAACGGCCTGGCGCCCTCGCTTCGCGCGCCCGAAGTCGAGGCGGACAAGGCCAGCGGGAAGGCCAGATGAACCCGGTCCTGGGTCGGACGGCCCGGCGGGGGCCCGAATGAGAATTTCCGAGCGCGCCCGGCGCATCGAACCGTTCTACGTGATGGAAGTGGCCAAAGCGGCTTCGCAGCTCGCGCGCGAAGTCGCGCACGGCGACCGGCCGATGATCTTCCTGAACATCGGCGAGCCGGATTTCACGGCGCCGCCCCTGGTGCAGGAAGCCGCCGCCAAGGCGATACGCGACGGGCTGACACAGTACACGCAGGCCACCGGCCTGGACAGCTTGCGCGAGCGCATCGCCGATTGGTACCGACAGCGCTTCGGCGTCACGGTCCCGGCCCGGCGCATCGTCGTGACGGCGGGCGCATCGGCCGCATTGCAGCTGGCCTGCCTCGCGTTGATCGAAGCCGGCGACGAGATCCTGATGCCGGATCCGAGCTATCCCTGCAACCGGCATTTCGTGAGCGCGGCCGAGGGCCGGGCCGTTCTGGTGCCAACCACCGCCGCCGAGCGCTACCAGCTCAGTGCCGCCAAAGTCGAGGCTCACTGGAACGACGGCACCGGCGAAGGCAACGTCGGAAAAACGCGAGGCGTCCTGCTCGCCTCGCCGTCCAATCCCACCGGCACCTCCATTCATCCCGACGAACTCCGGCGCATCCACGGCTTCGTGAGCGGCCGGGGCGGCATCACGCTGCTCGACGAGATCTACCTGGGCCTGAGTTACGACGAGACCTTCGGGCACACGGGCCTGGCCATCGACGACCAGATCGTCAGCATCAACAGCTTCTCCAAGTACTTCAACATGACCGGCTGGCGACTTGGCTGGATGGTGGCGCCCGAAGCGCTGGTGCCGGTGATCGAGCGGCTGGCGCAGAACCTGTTCATCTGCCCGAGCGCGGTGGCGCAGCATGCGGCACTGGCCTGCTTCGAAGCGCAAAGCCTGGCCGAATACGAACGGCGGCGGGCCCAGTTCAAGGCGCGGCGCGACTGGTTCATTCCGCGGCTCGATGCCATGGGCCTGGCGGTTCCCGTCACTCCCGATGGCGCGTTCTACGCCTGGGCCGACTGTTCGCGCGCTTGCGAGCGGCTGGGCGTGAAGGACAGCTGGGATTTCGCGTTCGAGGTCATGCGCAGCGCCCATGTCGCCGTGACGCCGGGCCGCGATTTCGGCAGCGCGCAGACCCACAACTTCGTTCGATTTTCCACGGCCAATTCCATGGCGCAATTGCAGGAAGCGGCGGCGCGTCTGGCCGCGCTGCTGGCATGACGGCCCACGCCGACCCCAGCGCGGCGGCTTTCGCGTTCCCGATCCGCGTCTACTGGGAAGACACCGATGCCGGGGGCATCGTCTTTTACGCCAACTACCTGAAGTTCTTCGAACGTGCCCGCACGGAGTGGCTGCGGTCGCTGGGACTCGAGCAGCGACGGCTCAGGGAAAACACGGGGGGCATCTTCGTCGTGGGTGAAACCTCGGTGCGGTATCACCGGGCGGCCCGGCTCGACGATGAACTTCTTGTTACGGCGCGCGTCGAAGAGGTGGGGCGTGCCTCTTTGATAATCGCGCAGGAGGCGTTCCTGCGCGACGGTAGCGTCGTGCAGAGTGCTGCCGCACCGCCCGCCGCCGCCAGCGCGGGGGCCTTACTATGCGAAGGGACCATCCGAATCGGGTGGGTCGAGGCCGCCAGTCTCAAGCCTGCGAGAATCCCGCCCACCATCCTGGAAGCGTTACAACAATGAAACCAGACCTGTCGATCCTCCAACTGGTGCTCAATGCCAGCTGGGTCGTGCAGCTTGTCATGCTGCTGCTGGTGGGCGTGTCGATCGCCAGCTGGGCCGCGATCTTCCGCAAGCTGTTCGCCCTGAAACGCGTGAACGCGCTCAACGATGATTTCGAACGCGATTTCTGGTCGGGCATCAGCCTGAACGACCTGTTCGCGGCCGCCGCGCAGAACGCAAAGCTGGCCGGGCCGATGGAGCGCATTTTCGCCAGCGGCATGCGTGAATACCAGAAACTGCGGGAGCGTCGCGTCACCGACGTGAGCGCCCTTCTCGACGGGGCGCGCCGCGCCATGCGCGCGAGCTACCAGCGCGAACTGGATGCCGTGGAAACCCATCTTTCGTTCCTGGCCTCGGTCGGTTCCGTTTCGCCGTACGTGGGGCTGTTCGGCACGGTGTGGGGCATCATGCACGCGTTCACCGGCCTGGCCAGCTTGCAAAGCGTGACGCTGGCCACCGTCGCGCCCGGCATCGCCGAAGCGCTGGTCGCCACCGCCATCGGACTGTTCGCCGCGATTCCCGCCGTGGTGGCGTACAACCGGTTCGCGCGCGACATCGACCGCGTAGCCATCAAGCTGGAGACCTTCATCGAGGAGTTTTCCAACATCCTGCACCGCAACCTGGGCGCCCAATCCGCGTCCGCATCCGGGCACTAGGGGCGTGCCATGCCGGTGACGGTTTCCAGGGAGCGCGGAAGGCGCCGCACGATCAGCGAGATCAACATGGTGCCGTTCATCGACGTGATGCTGGTGCTGCTGATCATTTTCATGGTCACGGCGCCGCTGATCGCGCCCAGCATGATCGACCTGCCCAGCGTGGCCAAAGCGCCCCGCCAGCCCGACCAGGTGATCCAGGTGGTCATCGGCAAGGACGAAGCGCTGGACCTGAAGATCGACAAGAACACATCGCGCCTTCCGATCGAGGCGCTGGTCAAGGCGGTGGTCGAAGCCCAGGCAGGCCGGCAGCCCGGCAGCAGCGCCGTGGTCATCAGCGCGGACCGGAACGTCAAGTACGAAAGCGTGGTCAATGTGAT
>DATMBW010000557.1:0-2901 GCA_035559095.1 Ramlibacter sp. | reverse complement strand
AAGGAGAGCCTCTTCCTGGCGATCCTGATCAACTGGACGCCGGTGCTGCTGCTGATCGGCTTCTGGATCTTCTTCATGCGCCAGATGCAGTCGGGGCCGAACAAGGCGCTCTCGTTCGGCAAGAGCCGCGCGAAGCTGCTCTCGGTCTCGAGCAAGAAGGTGACGTTCAAGGACGTCGCCGGGTCGGACGAAGCCAAGCTCGAGCTCGAGGAGATCGTCGAGTTCCTGAAGGACCCGCAGAAGTTCCAGAAGCTCGGCGGCCGGATCCCGCGCGGCGTGCTGCTCGTCGGCCCTCCTGGCACCGGCAAGACGCTGCTCGCCAAGGCGATCGCCGGCGAGGCCAAGGTGCCGTTCTTCTCGATCTCCGGCTCCGATTTCGTCGAAATGTTCGTCGGCGTGGGCGCGGCCCGAGTGCGCGACATGTTCGAGAACGCCAAGAAGAACGCCCCCTGCATCATCTTCATCGATGAAATCGACGCCGTGGGCCGCCAGCGTGGCGCCGGCCTGGGCGGCGGCAATGACGAGCGCGAGCAGACCTTGAACCAGATGCTGGTCGAGATGGACGGCTTCGAGACCAACCTCGGCGTGATCGTGGTCGCGGCCACCAACCGGCCCGACATCCTGGACGCCGCCTTGCTGCGTCCCGGCCGCTTCGACCGCCAGGTCTATGTCCAGCTGCCCGATATCCGCGGCCGCGAGCAGATCCTGAACGTCCACATGCGCAAGATCCCGATCGGGCAGGACGTCAACGCCAGCATCATTGCCCGCGGCACGCCGGGCATGTCGGGCGCCGACCTCGCCAACCTTTGCAACGAAGCCGCCTTGATGGCCGCGCGCCGCAATGCGCGTGTGGTCGAGATGCAGGACTTCGAAAAGGCGAAGGACAAGATCTTCATGGGCCCCGAGCGCAAGAGCATGGTGATGCCGGAGGAAGAGCGCCGCAATACGGCCTACCACGAGTCCGGCCATGCATTGATCGGCAAGCTCCTGCCCAAGTGCGACCCGGTGCACAAGGTCACCATCATCCCCCGCGGCCGCGCCCTGGGCGTGACGATGAGCCTGCCGGCGCAGGACCGCTACAGCTACGACCGCGAGTACATGCTCAACCAGATCGCCATGCTGTTCGGTGGCCGGATCGCGGAAGAGGTGTTCATGAAGCAGATGACCACCGGCGCTTCCAACGACTTCGAGCGCGCCACGAACCTCGCGCGCGACATGGTCATGAAGTACGGCATGACCGACGCGCTCGGCCCGATGGTCTATGCCGAAAACGAGGGCGAAATATTCCTCGGCCGCTCGGTCACCAAGACCACCAACATGAGCGAGCAGACCATGCAGAAGGTCGACCAGGAAGTGCGCCGCATCATCGACGAGCAGTACGCCCTGGCGCGCCGTCTGATCGAGGACAACCAGGACAAGATGCACGCCATGGCCAAGGCCCTGCTGGAGTGGGAAACCATCGACGCCGAGCAGCTGGACGACATCATGGCAGGCAAGGAGCCGCGCGCGCCCAAGGATTTCACGCCGCGTTCGCCTTCTTCGGGCGGCGGTGGCTCGGGCGGCTCCCCGGTGGCGGCCGATCAACCGGCGCCGACCGCGGCGTAGCGGCGCCTGGCGGCGCAAGGGCTTTGGGGGCTGGCAAGAACCAGCCCCTTGTCTTTTTCGGCATGTCCCGGCACGGCCCCTAGCCCCGGTTCATCCCCAGCGGGCAAAATCAACCCCATGCATTGGCAAACGTCGCGTCACCTGATCGATCTGTCCCGCCCCCGGGTGATGGGCATCGTCAACGTGACGCCGGATTCGTTTTCCGATGGCGGGCGCTTTGCCGGCACGCGTGCGGCGCTTGCTCGCTGCGAGCAGCTGGCGGCCGAAGGAGCGGACATCCTGGACATCGGCGGCGAGTCGAGCCGCCCCGGCACCCCGCCGGTCCCACTGCAGGAAGAACAGGCCCGGGTTGTGCCGGTGCTGCGCGAAGCCGTGGGCCTGGGCGTGCCGATTTCAGTCGATACATACAAGCCCGAGGTCATGCGCCAGGCGCTGGACCTGGGGGCCGACATCATCAACGACATCTGGGCGATGCGGCAGCCCGGCGCGCGGGAAGCGGTTGCCGCACACCCCCGGTGCGGGATCTGCCTGATGCACATGCATGGCGAGCCGCGGACCATGCAGCGCTCCCCGATGGAAGGGGACGCGGTGCCCCAAGTCGTGGCTTTCCTGCTCCGGGCTTCCATGGCGCTGGAACAACTGGGCGTGGACCGCGCCCGTATTGCCTGGGACCCGGGTATCGGCTTCGGCAAGACCGCCGATCAGAATTTCGCGCTGCTCGCGCGGCAGCATGAACTGCTGGCGGCCGGCTATCCGCTGCTCGTGGGGTGGTCGCGCAAATCGTCGCTGGGCAACGTCACGGGGCTTCCCGTCGACGAGAGGCTGGGCGCGAGCGTCGCGGCGGCGCTGCTGGCGGTGGAGCGCGGCGCCCAGGTGGTGCGCGTGCACGACGTGAAGGAAACGCTGGCGGCGCTGAAAGTGCGCGACGCCATGATTTCGATGCAAGACGGCAAAGGGACGAAGGCCAACTCATGAGCAGAACCTATTTCGGCACCGACGGCATCCGTGGGACCGTGGGCCAGCCGCCCATCACGCCCGATTTCGTGCTGCGGCTCGCGCATTCGGTGGGGCGCGTGCTCAAGCGCACGGAGCAGCGGCCCACGGTGCTGATCGGGAAGGACACGCGCATCTCGGGCTACATGCTGGAAAGCGCGCTCGAGTCCGGCTTCAACTCCGCCGGTGTCGACGTGGTGCTGCTGGGCCCGCTGCCCACGCCCGGCGTGGCCTACCTCACGCGCGCGCAACGCGCCAGCCTGGGCGTGGTCATCAGCGCCAGCCACAACCCCTTCGCCGACA
>DATMBW010000556.1:0-5437 GCA_035559095.1 Ramlibacter sp. | reverse complement strand
GCGGCTGACGCAGGTTGCGGGGCAATCCTGCGCCGTGCATGTCAAGGCGATGCTGGAGTTTCACGCAATGGGCGTGCCCACGGTGGACTACGGCAACAACCTGCGCCAGGTCGCCAAGGATTTCGGTGTGGCCAACGCGTTCGACTACCCGGGCTTCGTGCCCGCCTACATCCGACCGCTGTTCTGCCGCGGCACCGGCCCGTTCCGATGGGTGGCGCTGTCGGGCGACCCCGAGGACATTCGCAAGACCGACGCGAAGATGAAAGAGCTGTTCCCCGCCAACCGGCACCTGCACCAGTGGCTTGACATGGCGGCGGAACGCATCAGCTACCAAGGCCTGCCGGCGCGCATCTGCTGGATCGGGCTGGGCGAACGGCACCGCGCGGGCCTGGCGTTCAACGAGATGGTCGCCAGCGGCGAACTCAAGGCGCCGATCGTGATCGGGCGCGACCACCTGGACAGCGGCTCGGTGGCTTCGCCCAACCGCGAGACCGAAGCGATGAAGGACGGCAGCGACGCCGTCAGCGACTGGCCGCTGCTCAACGCCTTGCTCAACACCGCCAGCGGCGCCACCTGGGTCAGTCTGCACCACGGCGGCGGCGTGGGCATGGGCTACTCGCAGCATGCCGGCGTGGTGGTGGTGTGCGACGGCACGCCGCAGGCCGCGGAGAAAATCGGACGCGTGCTGTTCAATGACCCGGCCACCGGCGTCATGCGCCATGCCGATGCCGGCTATGACCTCGCGAAAGAGTGCGCGCGCGAAAACCATCTCAAACTGCCGATGCTTGGATGAAGCGCGAGATCCTTGTCCCCGGCGAACTGACGCTGGCCCAGCTGCGCCGCCTGTGCGGCAGCGAGCGCGCCGTGGTCGAACTGGATCCGGCCTGCCGCGCGCGTGTGCGTGCGAGCGCTGAACTGGTACGCGAAGCCGCAGAAGGCGAAGCGCCGGTCTATGGCGTCAACACCGGCTTCGGCAAGCTGGCGACCACCCGGATCGCGAAGGAGGATCTGGCGGTCCTGCAGCTCAAGCTGCTGCGCTCGCACGCCGTGGGCGTCGGCGCTCCTCTGGACGAGCCGGTCGTGCGGTTGATTCTGCTGCTCAAGGCCGCGAGCCTGGCACGCGGCTTTTCCGGTGTGCGCGAAGAGGTCATCGACGCGCTGCTGGCCCTGCACAACCACGGCGTGACGCCGGTCGTTCCCTGCCAGGGATCGGTCGGCGCCTCCGGCGACCTGGCCCCGCTGGCGCACCTGTCGCTGCCGCTGGTCGGCGAGGGCGAGGTGCTCTACCAGGGAGAACGCCTGCCCGCGGCCGAAGCCCTGGAGCGCGCGGGCGTGCGACCCATCCAGCTCTCGGCCAAGGAGGGCCTGGCGCTGATCAACGGCACGCAGGTATCGACCGCGTTGGCGATCGATGCCCTGCTGGCCTGCGACCGGCTGTTCGAAGCGGCCGTGATCTCGGGCGCGCTCACGCTGGACGCGGCACGCGGCAGTGACGGGCCCTTCGACCCGCGCATCCACGCCGTGCGCGGCCAGCCGGGCCAGATCGACTGCGCCGCCGCCTATCGCGCGCTGATGGTGGGCAGCGACATCCGCAAGTCGCACCTGGAGGGCGACGACCGCGTGCAGGACCCCTACAGCCTGCGCTGCCAGCCGCAGGTCATGGGCGCGTGCCTGGACCAGATGCGCCATGCGGCCCAGGTGCTGGTGCGCGAGGCGAACGCCGTGACCGACAACCCGCTGGTGTTCGCCGGCCCTTCGGCCGACGCCAAGCGGCCGGACGCCCTGCTCTCCGGCGGCAACTTCCACGCCGAGCCGGTGGCGCTGGCGGCCGACGCGCTGGCGGTGGCCATCGCCGAGATCGGGGCCATTACCGAGCGGCGCATCGCCATGCTGGTGGATACGGTCGTGTCCCGGCTGCCGCCCTTTCTCACCAGCGAGCCGGGCTTGAACTCGGGCTTCATGATCGTGCACGTGACCGCGGCCGCGCTGGCCTCGGAAAACAAGTCGCTCGCCCATCCGGCGAGCGTGGACAGCCTGCCGACCTCGGCCAACCAGGAAGACCATGTGAGCATGGCCACCTTCGCCGCGCGGCGGCTGCAGCCGATGCTGCGCAACACGGCGCACATCGTCGCCATCGAGCTGCTGGCCGCCGCGCAGGGCGTCGAGTTCCTCAGGCCGCTGCGCAGCGCACCCGCGCTGGAAGGCGTGCTGCGCCTGGTGCGCAGCGTTTCGCCGGCGATGACGCAGGACCGCAGCCTGGCGCGGGACATCGAGGCCGTGCATCACCTGGTCGCGGGGGGCGATATCGGGCACGCGACCGAGGCCCATATATCGGAATTACACGCATTGCGACTGGCATGAACGTTGTCTACAGTGCTTGACCATCAACCCTTGGAGAACCTCATGAAGAAGCTGCTTGCCCTTTCGTTCCTCGCCCTCGCCTGCGCCGCTCAGGCCCAGGACACCAAGGTGGCCGTCGCCATCTCCGGCTGGACCGGCTTCGCGCCGCTGACGCTGGCCAAGGAAGCCGGAATCTTCAAGAAAAATGGCCTGGACGTCAGCATCAAGAAGATCCCGCAGAAGGACCGGCACCTGGCCATCGCCTCGGGTGACGTGCAGTGCGCGGCCACCACGGTAGAAACCTGGATCGTCTGGAACGCCAACGGCGTGGCCACCACGCAGATCTTCCAGCTGGACAAGAGCTATGGCGCCGACGGCATGGTGGTCAAGCCCAACATCACCAAGATCAGCGACCTGAAGGGCAAGACCGTGGCGGCCAGCGCGCCCGGCACGGCGCCGTACTTCACCCTGGCCTGGATGCTCAAGAAGAACGGCCTGTCGCCCAAGGACGTGAAGGTGGTGAACCTGGAACCGCAGGCCGCGGCCAACGCCATGATCGCCGGCAGCACGGACATCGACGCGGCCATGACCTATGAGCCGTACTTGAGCGCCGTGCGCGCCAAGCCCGAGGCCGGCAAGATCATTGCCACCACGCTGGACTACCCGATGGTGATGGACACCTTCGGCTGCACGCCCAAGTTCCTGAACGAGAATCCCAAGGCCGCGAAGGCGTTGACCGACAGCTATTTCGAAGCGGTGGAGATGATCCAGAAAGAACCGAAGAAGAGCTTCGAGATCATGGGCGCGGACGTCAAGCAAAGCGGCGAAGCCTTCGCCGGGTCGGCCAAGTTCCTGCGCTGGCAGGACCGTGAAGCCAACCAGAAATTCTTCAGCGGCGAGCATGCGGCCTTCAGCAAGGAAGCGGCCGATCTGCTGATGGAGGCCGGCATCATCAAGCAGCTGCCGGACATGAGCAGGCTGGCCGACACGCGGTTCCTGAAGTGACGGCGTAGGCTTCCCTGCCCGAGGAACCACAGCGCCAGGAACCATTGTCATCCCGGGCTTGACCCGTAATCTGCGCCTTGGATTGCGAAGCCTGGATCCCGGGTCAAGCCCGGGATGACAACACACTTTCATCGCACGAGCGCCACACCACTCATGAAACCTCTGACCGCCGTCGCCGCCCCAGCCCGTGTCGCGCTGGGAATTTCCTTTTTCATCGTCTTCTTCCTGGTCTGGGCGGCCGTGACGTTCGGCGGCTTCGTCTCCAAGACCTTCCTGGCCGACCCCGTCACGATGGTGAGATCCGGCTACGACCTGCTGCTGAACCAGGGATTCATGTACGACATCGGCATGACCGTATGGCGCGTGCTGGGCGGTTTTGCGATCGCCGCCGTGCTGGCCGTTCCGCTGGGCGTGCTGATGGGCGCGTACAAACCGGTGGAAGCGTTCTTCGAGCCGTTCGTGAGCTTTGCCCGCTACCTGCCGGCCTCGGCCTTCATTCCGCTGCTGATCCTGTGGGCCGGCATTGGTGAAGCGCAGAAGCTGGCGGTGATCTTCATCGGATCGTTCTTCCAGCTGGTGCTGATGATTGCCGTGAGCGTGGGCAACACCCGCCGCGACCTGGTCGAGGCGGCCTACACGCTCGGCGCGGGCGACCGCGGCATCGTCACACGCGTGCTGTTGCCCAGCAGCGCGCCGGAAATCGCCGAAACGCTGCGCATGGTGCTGGGCTGGGCCTGGACCTATGTGATCGTGGCGGAACTGATCGGCGCGTCCAGCGGCATCGGCCACATGATCACCGACAGCCAGGCGCTGCTGGCCACCGACCAGATCATCTTCGGCATCATCGTCATCGGGTTGATCGGCCTGGTCACCGATTTCGCGTTCAAGGCTTTCAACAGGCAGCTTTTTCCATGGGCACAGATCGGACGATGAGCATCCTTGAAATCACCGGCGTCTCCAAGACCTTCCCCGGCGCCAACGGCGGGACGATAGCGCTGCAGGCCACCGACCTGTCGGTCCAGGAGAACGACTTCATCACCATCCTCGGGCCCTCCGGCTGCGGCAAGAGCACGCTGCTGCGCATGGTGGCGGGACTGGATTCCCCCACGGCGGGCAGCATCGAACTCGATGGCCGGGCGGTGATCGGCCCCGGCGCCGATCGCGGCATGGTGTTCCAGAGCTATACCCTTTTCCCCTGGCTCACCGTGCTGCAGAACGTCTGCTTCGGCCTGCGCGAAAAGGGCCTGCCGCCTGCCGATCAACAGGATCTGGCCCGGCGGTTCATCGCCAAGGTGGGGCTGAAGGGGTTCGAAGGCCATTTTCCCAAGCAGCTTTCCGGCGGCATGCAGCAGCGCACCGCGCTCGCGCGGGCCCTGGCCAACAATCCGCGCATCCTGCTGATGGACGAGCCGTTCGGAGCCCTCGATCACCAGACGCGCGAGCTGATGCAGGAGCTGCTGGAAGGCATCTGGGAAGCCGAACGCAAGACAGTGCTGTTCGTCACCCACGATATCGACGAAGCGATCTACATGGCCAACCGGGTGGTCGTGATGAGCGCGCGGCCCGGCCGCATCAAATGCGATCTGCCGGTGGCCATCGACCACCCGCGCCACTATTCGGTCAAGACCAAGCCGGTGTTTTCCGACCTCAAGGCCCGGTTGAAGGAAGAAATCCGGATCGAGGTCCAGCGCGCGGGCGGCATGCTCGCGCTCGCGGCCTGACACCTCGGGCGCCCGGCGATGAAGAAAAGCGCCGGCTTGCTGATGTATCGGCATGGCGCGGACGGCATGCTGCAGGTGCTGCTGGCGCATCCGGGGGGGCCGTTCTGGCGCGGCAAGGACGAGGGCGCGTGGACCCTGCCCAAGGGCGAATATGAAGCGCCCGAGGAACCCCTGGCCGCGGCCCGGCGCGAGTTCACCGAAGAGACGGGGTTCGCGGTGACGCCACCGTTCCTGCCGCTGGGCGAGGTCGTCCAGAAAAGCGGCAAGCGGATCACGGCCTGGGCCTTTGCCGGCGATTGCGATCCCGCGCAACTGCGCTGCAACACCTTCGAGCTGGAGTGGCCGCCGCGGTCGGGGCGCAGGCAAAGCTA
>DATMBW010000555.1:0-5098 GCA_035559095.1 Ramlibacter sp. | reverse complement strand
GGCCCCCTGCGCGCCAACAACAGCGAAGTGCTGCGCGAAGCGGTGCTGGGCGGGCTGGGCATCGGCCTGCTGCCCGACTTCAGCGCGGCGGCCCACCTGGGGCCGCGCCAGCTTGTCCGTGTGCTGCCGCAGTGGCAGCCGCGCGGCTTTTTCGGCGAACGGTTGTACGCGATCCGGCCCTGGTCGCCGCAGGTGCCGCGCGCGGTGCAATGCTTGGTCGATCACCTGCGCCAAGCGCTGGCGCCGGGCTTTGCGCCCGCTTAAAGGCGCCAGCTCGCCGGAACCCGAACCGGCATGGACAGCAGGATCTGCGCCATGCCTTTGCCCAGCGGATCGTTGCGCAACGATGCCATGCCGCCGCCATCGAGCGCGCGCGTGCACAGGAAGTTCAGCGCGTGGATGCCGGGCACGTCGTAGCGCGTCACGGATCCGCGCACCAGGTGCGCCAGCCACGCCGCCACCGCGCCTTCGGTGAGTTGCTCGCGCAGCAGCGGCAGCCATTCGGGACGGCGCGCGATGACGCCGATGTTGGAGCTGTCGCCCTTGTCGCCGCTGCGGCCCCAGGCCAGGCGGATCAGGGGCACTTCCACGGATTCGATCGGAGCCGAGTTCGGCTCAGGCACCGACTTGCGACCGTCCTGAGCCTGTCGATGGGTCGCAGCCCCTGGATTCCGATCGTTCTCAGGCATCGGCACGGGGCCCTGCCCGGCCGGCACGGCGACAGCCTTGACGCTTTCGCCGATCACCACCTCGGGCTTGACCCGCGTCTTGTCCAGCAGAAACGCGAACTGCTTGATCGCGGGCGAAGGGCGCGGCCGTCCGTCGGCGCCCGTGGTTCCTGGCGACCAGGAGGTGCCCGCCGGCGCGATCTCGCGGGCAAACAGCTCCAGGGCGGCCTTCTGCGGATGCATCACGGCCAGCCGCAGCACGGCCTCGCGCGCGTCGCCCGCGCGGGCGTGCGGGCCGTAGCTGCCTTCCTCGGAGCCGAGCACCTCGAGGTTCGTGCGGCTGTAGTCCGCCAGGCCGTGCCGCACGAACAACTCCCTGGTGCGCTCGAGGATCGCCTCGCCGGTGCGCCTGGCCTTGCGCGCGGCGTCCAGGCCGACGATGGTGAGCTGGGCGCTGCAGCGAAAGCCGTCCGCGTAGGTCGCGCAGACCTTGTAGGCCGGCCCCGGCGCCAGGCCGCGCGCACCTTGCACCAGCACGCGGTGCTCGCCGGCGCCCTGGAGCGTGACCCGGCTGAAGTCGCAGGTCACGTCCGGCAGCAGGTAGCGCTGCGGGTCACCGATCTCGTAGAGCATCTGCTCGCTGATCACGGCGGTATTGACCAGTCCGCCGGTGCCCGCGGGCTTGGTGGCGATGAAGCTGCCGTCGGCGCGGCACTCGATCACGGGATAACCGATGTGCGCCCAGTCGGGCACGTCCTGCCAGTCGGTGTGCAAGCCGCCGGTCGCCTGGCAGCCGCACTCGATGATGTGGCCGGCCAGGCTGCCCTGGGCCAGGCGGTCGTAGTCGCTCGCGGCCCAGCCGAATTCATGCATCAGCGCCCCGAGCGTCACGGCGCTGTCCACGCAGCGGCCGGTCACGACGATCTGGGCGCCGTCGGCCAGCGCCTGCCTGATCGGCAGCGCACCAAGGTAGGCGTTGGCGGTGAGCAGCCGGTCGGGCAGGGCGGCGCCGCTTTGCAGCTCGGTCACGCCTTGCGAGCGCAAGTCGGGCGCCAGCGGCATCACGTCGTCGCCCTGGACCACGGCGATCCGCACTTGCAGCCCCTGTTCGGCGGCCAGCGCCGCCAGCGCGCTCGCGCAGGCCCGCGGATTCACGCCGCCGGCGTTGCTGATGACGCGGATGCCTTTGGCCGCCACATCCTTGAGGATCGCCTTCATCGTGACGGTCACGAAATCGGTGGCGTAGCCCAGCGCCGGGTCCTTGGCGCGCGCGGCTGCCAGGATCGACATCGTGAGCTCGGCCAGGTAGTCGAACACCAGGTAGTCGACGTTTCCGAGCCGCACCAGTTGCGGCGCGCCCACGCTGCTGTCGCCCCAGAAGCCCGAGGCGCCGCCGATGCGGACCACCTTCCCACTGGTCGCCGTGCCGTCCATGCTACTTGCCCTTCCACTGCGGCTTGCGCTTCTGCTGGAACGCCTGCTGGCCTTCCTTCGCGTCTTCCGTGAGCGTGAACAAGGCGATCTGGCTCTCGGTGAACGCGACGGATTCCTCGAACGCCATGGCCTCGATCTTCTTCATCGTGTACAGGCCGCGCCGGATGGCGGCGGGCGATTTGTCCAGCAAGCGCCCTAGCAGCCAGTCCAGCTTCGCGTCCACATCGTCGTCCACGTAGTTGACCAGGCCCCACTCCAGCGCTTGCGCCGCGGTCAGCGGCTCGCCGGTCAGGCACAGCTCGGCGAGCTTGCGCCGCGGAACGAGGTGCTGCAGCACCGAGAGGACCTGCGCCGGAAACACACCGACCTTGACTTCGGGCAGGCCGAACACGGCATGGCTGGCGGCCACGGCCATGTCGCACATCGCCAGCAGGCCCATGCCGCCGGCCATGCAGGCGCCATTGACGCGCGCGACGAGCGGGAGGTTGCTCGCCTTGGCCCGGCGCAGCAACATGGCCATGGAGGCATAGGGCTCGGAATAGTCGGTGGTGAAAGCCTGGGCCGCCTGCAGGTCGGCGCCGGCGCAGAAAGCCCTGCTGCCGGCGCCCGTCACCACGATGGCGCGCAGCGCCCGGTCGGCCTGGGCCGCGTCGATGGCCTCGCCCATCAGCGACAGGACCGCGTGGCTCAGCGCGTTGCGGCGCTCCTCGCGCTGGATCGTGAGCCACAGCACGGGGCCGCGTTGTTGCACCAGCAATTCGGGGGCGGTGGCGGGATCGCTCATCGGGCAGCCTTCCTTGGACGATGGCACTTTATACCCGCGCTTTCGATGGTCCCCTTGCCACTGCGGCGCGAAGGAAGCTGCCCTGCAGGCTGCCCGCAACAGCCGCTCTTGAGGTTCTGCAGTTAGGATGGCAGGCTTAACTCCCCGGACCATCCGCTTTCATGCCGGAAACCACGCCTCGCATCGAGCAGCACCCCGCCCCCGAAGGCGCGCGCCTGCGGGTGCTGGGCCGATGGACGGCCGCGCAGTTCGCCCAGCCCCGGCTGCTGCAGGCGCTGCAGGCGAGCCTCGCGGGCACCACTGCGCAACAAGTCTGGGATTTGAGCCAGGCCGAGCAGTTGGACCATGTGGGCGCCCAGCTGCTGTGGGACCGCTGGGGCCGCGAGTGGCCGCGGCAGCTGGAATTGTTGCCGGCCCAGCGCGCGGTGCTGGAACGCGTCGCGCGCTTTACGGTTGCGCGGCCGCCGCGCAAGAAGACCAGCTGGCTGGGCGCCTATCTCGCATTCGGCGAAGCCGTGCTGCGCGGCGGCGACCACGTGAAATCCTTCGTCAGCCTGATCGGGCAGCTGGCGCTGAACCTGCTGCAGCTGGTGCGCGCACCCCACGAGGGCCCGTGGCGCGATTTCTCGGGTCACCTGTACCGCATTGGCGCCACCGCGCTGCCCATCACGGCTCTGGTGGGGTTCCTCATCGGCGTCGTGCTGGCCTATCTCACCTCGCAGCAGCTCAAACAGTTCGGCGCCGACGCCTACATCGTCAACATCCTGGGCATCGCGTTGATCCGCGAGCTCGGGCCGATGCTGGCCGCCATCCTCATCGCCGGCCGCTCCGGCTCGGCGATCACGGCGCAGATCGGCGTGATGCGCGTCACCGATGAACTCGACGCCATGCGCGTGATGGGGATCTCGCACAGCTTCCGCCTGGTGATGCCGCGCGCGATGGCGCTGGCGCTGGCCATGCCGCTGATCAGCGTGTGGACCACCTTGTGCGCGCTGGCCGGCGGCATGCTGGCCGCCGACGTGTCGCTGGGCATCACGCCCACCTTCTTCATCACGGCGCTGCCCGGCGCCGTGCACCTGAGCACCCTGGTGCTGGCCAGCGGCAAGTCGGTGGTGTTCGGCATCCTGATCGCCCTGGTCGGCTGCCACTTCGGCTTGCGCGTGCAGCCCAACACCCAGAGCCTGGGCGAAGGCACGACGGCCTCGGTAGTCACCTCGATCACGGTGGTGATCCTGGTGGATGCGCTGTTTGCCGTCCTGTTCAAGGACGTGGGGACGTGAAGCCGTGGAGGATCTGACAGCCCTCCCCCTGCCCGCCAGCGGTGCGCCGATGGTGGACATCCGCAAGCTGTGGACGGTGTTCACCACGCCCGAGAAACGTTTCGTGGTCCACCAGGACCTGGACCTGACGGTGCAACGGGGCGAAGTGCTGTCGCTGGTGGGCGGCTCCGGCAGTGGCAAGACGGTGCTGTTGCGCCAGATCCTGGGCCTGGAAACCCCGACCCAGGGCGAGGTGCACGTCCTGGGACAGCCGGTGGGACAGATGGGGGAGAAGGGCGCGGCCAGCCGCATCGGCATGCTGTTCCAGCACGGCGCGCTGTTTTCGGCCTTCAGCGTGCTGGACAACATCTCCTTTCCCCTGTTCGAACTCAAGACCTTGCCGAGCGCGCTGGTGCGCGAGGCGGCGATGGTGAAGCTGCAGATGGTCGGACTCAAGCCCGAGGATGCGCAGAAGATGCCGGCCGATTTGTCGGGGGGGATGATCAAGCGAGCGGCCCTCGCCCGCGCCCTGATCATGGACCCCCCGCTGCTGCTGCTCGATGAGCCCACCGCCGGCCTGGACCCCGACAGCTCCGATGCCTTCGTGACGCTGCTGCGTTCGCTGCACCGCGACCTGGAACTCACGGTGATCATGGTCACGCATGACCTGGACACGCTGTTCGAGCTGTCCACGCGGATCGCGGTGCTGGCGGACAAGCGGGTGATCGTGGCCGCCGCGCCCAAGGACGTGATCGCCTTCCAGCACCCCTTCATCCACGATTTTTTCCTCGGCGAACGGGGCCAGCGCGCCATGGAGTTGTTGCGCGAGTATCCGTTTGCCGTGTAGAAAGGACTCCTCATGGAAAACAAATCACATGCGATAGCCGCCGGCGTCTTTGTCGTGGTGGTCACCGTGCTGCTGGTCGTGCTGGCGGCCTGGCTCACGCGCGACA
>DATMBW010000554.1:0-2390 GCA_035559095.1 Ramlibacter sp. | reverse complement strand
CGCCCGGCGATGGCTGGGCACGACGCTCAGGTTCTGCCCGTCGAACCGGATCACGCCCCGTGTCTGGCGGGTCGCTCCCATCAGCGTGGCCAGCAAGGTGGTCTTGCCCATGCCGTTGCGCCCCAGCAGCGCCAGGCTGCTTCCGGCTTCGAGGCTGAACGAGATGTCCTCGAGCACCGTGGCATTGCCGTAGCCGGCCCAGACGCCCTCGACTTCGAGCAGCTTAGGCATGACCGGCCTCCCCCAGATAGACTTCCTTGACCCGTGGATCGGCGGCGATCGCCGCCGGCTCGCCCTCGGTCAGGATCGCACCGCTGACCAGCACCGAAATCCGGTCGGCAAATCGAAAAACCAGGTCCATGTCGTGCTCGATCAGCACAATGGAGACATCACGGGGCAGTTGCGCGATGGTTTCGAGCAGCTCGCGGCTCTCCGCGGTCGGCACGCCCGCCGCGGGCTCATCGAGCAGCAGGACGCTCGGCCGGGCCGCGAGCGCCAACGCGATCTCCACCATGCGCTGCTTGCCGTAGGCCAGGTCCCGGGTCGGGACGTGGGCCTCGTCGAGCAGGCGCAAGCGGGCCAGCAGCGCCGCCGCATCGTCGATGGCTTCGCCATGCGCCGCGACCGGCCGCCAGAAGCGCGCGCCGATGCCCCGCTGCTCGCACACCGCGAGCGTGACGGACTCGAGCACCGTCATGTCCGCGAACAGCCGGTTGATCTGGAACGTGCGCGCCAGGCCGAGCTTGACGCGTTGATGCTGCGCCCGGTGGGTGACGTCCTGGCCATTGAGGAGCACGGAGCCCGCCGTCGGCTCGAGAAACCCCGTCAGGAGATTGATCAGGGTGGTCTTGCCGGCGCCGTTCGGGCCGATCAGCGCGTGGCGCGCGCCCGCGGCGACGTTGAGGTTGACGCGGTCGGTGACGAGAAAGCCCGCGAACTTCTTCACCAGATTGCTGGTCTGCAGGACGTAGCTCACCGTTTTGCCTTTGTTATTCGCGCGGACAGGGCACGCAGCGCCCCGATGATGCCGTCGCGTGCGAACAGCACGACGAAGATCAGCATCAGGCCGAGCCAGAACTGCCAGTACGTCGGGTTCAGGCCCGACAGCAGGTGCTGCACCGTCATGAAAACGATCGCGCCCAGCATTGCGCCATACAGGCAGCCCGCGCCGCCGAGCACAAGAATCAGCAGCAGGCCCGCCGAGCGCGAAAAGCTGAGCACGTCGATCGACACGAACTGGGTTGTCTGCGTGAGCAAGGCGCCGGCGATGCCGGCATAAGCTGCGCCCACGGTGTAGACCGCCACCAGCCGGGAATGGACCGGCGTCCCCAAGGCGGGCATGCGGTACACGTTCTGGCGGATGCCTCGCAACGACAAGCCAAACGGAGATCGCACCAGATGCCGCGCGACCCAGAACAGCAGGAACAGCACGCCGACGCTGTAGATGTAGGCTGTCTTGCCGAACATGTCGAATGCGAACACGCCGAACAAGGGCGTCACCGTGATCCCCTGCAGCCCGTCCAGGCCGCCGGTGATGCTGGTGAGCTTGTTGGCGAGTTCATACAGCATGAACGCCACGCCCAGCGTGACCATGAGCCGCGTCAGGTCGGCGCCGCGCAGCACCAGGAAGCTCGAAATGAAGCCGAGTGCCGCCGCCACCAGGCCCGCCGCGGCCAGGCCGAGCAACGGGTCGCTCCAGCCGTACTTGGCCAGCAGTCCGGCGGCATAGGCGCCAATGCCGAAGAACGCGGCATGGCCGAGCGAAACGATGCCCGCGTAGCCCAGGATCAGATCCAGCGAAAGCACGAACAGCGCCGTGATGGCGATCTGCGACAGCAGCGCGAGATCCCCGGGGAAGATGAAGTACGCGGCGACGGGAATGAGCCAGAACGCCAGCTCGGGCGCGTTCCGGCGCCACGCTGCCAGCGGCCGGGGTTCGACGCGGTCAAGGGAAAGAGTTGTCATTGAACGACTATCTCACGGCGGCGCGCCCGAACAGGCCCTGAGGCCTGAAGACGAGCGTGATCACCATCACTGCATAAATCACGAAGCCGCCGACCTGCGGAACATAGTACTTGCCCGCGACATCGCAGATGCCCAGGATGAGCGACGCATACAGCGAGCCTGAGATATTGCCGATGCCGCCGACGGCGACCACGATCAGGAAATAGGCGATGTACTTGACCGGGAACTCCGGGTCCATACCCAGCATCTCGATGCCGAGCGCGCCGCCCAGGCCGGCCAGCGCCGAGCCGAGCGCGAACGTGGCGACGAACACGCGGTCGACGTCGATCCCCACGCCACGCGCTGCGCGCGGGTTGTCCACGGCGGCGCGCAGTTTGGCGCCGAATTTCGTGCCGGCGACCAGCCACTGCAGACCCACGGCCAGC
>DATMBW010000553.1:0-6498 GCA_035559095.1 Ramlibacter sp. | reverse complement strand
CCGGCCGAATGCATCATTCCGAATCCCGACTTCGCCGAGACCCCGGAAGAGCTGATGGCGAAGTACGAGCAGCTGCACGGCTGAGGCGGGGCTTGTCATTGCGGACTCGATCCGCAATCCAGTGCAAGCGCAGCCCTGGATCCCGGGGCCGGGCCGGAGCGTCATGCCTCGGTACGTGCATAGCGTAGGCCCGGCATCGGCTCGCTGCACTGGACAGCTGCGCGCCCCGGGCGTTCCGCGAGCCCAGCCCGGGATGACAGGCAAGCCGCAGTAGCGCAGAGGATGCGCCGGATTCGCAGAAGGAAACCTTCGAAGGATTTTCTTCTGCGACTTTCCCGCGTCATCTCTGCGCTCTCTTCGTTCAGGAATACAGGGCGCAACGGCGCGCAGATGAGCTGCGCCGTCCGATAGCCACGCAGCCTTGCCTGTGCTACTGTCGCCGCTCGGTGCCGGATGACATCGCGCGCCGGGAACGGAGCAAGGCATGCTGACGATCGAGCACATCCGTGCGGTTCCGCTTTTTTCCACACTCGGCGAAGCCGACCTCGAGCGGCTGGCCAACACCTGCGCCGACATCCACCTCGCCCCCGGCGAGTTCGCCGTGCACGAAGGGGGCGAGCGGGCCCTGTACGCAGTCCTCGAAGGCAAGATGGAGGTCGTCAAGCTGATCGATGGGGTCGAGCGCACGCTGGGTTGGCGGGTGCCGGGCACGATCTTCGGCGAAATCCCGATTGCCTTCGGCGTGCCGTTCCCGGGCGGCTACCGCGCCGCCGAGCCCTCGCGCGTGCTGCACATGGACCCGCGCCAGTATTTCGAGATCGCCGCGGCTTCCCCCGAAGTCTCGGTGAAGGTGGGCGCGCTCGCGCGCGAGCGCATTGGCGGGCTCCAAGGCATCGCGGCCGAGGCGCCCAAGCCGCTCGCCACCGTTTTTGGAGACCGCTGGGATCCGGCCTGCGGCGAGTTGCGCCGCTTCCTGGCGCGCAACCAGCTCACGTTCGACTGGGTCACCCCCGACTCGCCGCAACTGTCCAAGCTGTGGCCGGGCCATCCACCGGCGGAAAGCGACTGCCCCGCCCTGCGGCTGGCCGACGGCAGCGTGGTGTGCCGCCCCACCTTGCGCGAAGTGGCGGGACTGGTTGGACTTGCAACCAGAGCGCGCCTGTCCGAATACGACACCATGATCGTGGGCGGCGGGCCGGCGGGCCTGGCAGCGGCCGTGTACGGTGCTTCGGAGGGTCTGCGCACCCTGGTGGTGGAGCGCGAGGCACCGGGCGGCCAGGCCGGCACCTCGTCGCGCATCGAGAATTACCTGGGGTTTCCCAACGGGGTTTCGGGCGACGAACTCGCCAGCCGCGCCTTGTTGCAAGCCAGGCGGCTCGGCGCGGAAATCGTGGTCACCCGCTCGGTGGCGGGTTTCGATCCGGCCAAGGGCGAAGTCATGCTCGATGGCGACGAGGTAGTGCGCGCGCGCACCGTGATCCTGGCGACCGGCGTGACCTGGCGGCGCGTGGCCATCGACGGCTTCGACCGGCTGATCGGCAAGGGCATCTACTACGGCGCCGCGCGCAGCGAAGTGGGCGCTGCCCACGGGCAGGACGTCTACCTGATCGGCGCCGGCAATTCGGCCGGCCAGGCGGCCATGCACTTTGCCAACCATGCCAGGACGGTGACGCTGATCGTGCGCGGACCGGCGATGGAAAAGAGCATGTCGCACTACCTGATCGAGCAGCTGCGCGCCAAATCGAATATCCAGGTCAGCCTGCACGCTGAGGTCACGGCCGTGCACGGCGACAGCCACCTCACGGCCATCGACATTCGCGACAGCGCCGCCGGCACCGTCAGCCGGCACGAGTGCGGCGGATTGTTCGTGTTCATCGGCGCCGATGCCGATACCGGATGGCTTCCCGCGGCGGTGGCGCGCGACGCGAACGGCTATGTGCTGACCGGCGACGATGTGGTCAAGGCCGGGCGCTGGTCGCACCCGCGCGATCCCTTCCTGCTGGAAACCAGCGTCCCCGGCGTTTTCGCCTGCGGCGACGTGCGGCTGAGCCCGGTCAAGCGCGTCGCATCAGCGGTGGGCGAAGGCAGCATGGCCATCGCATTGGTCCACCAGTACCTGCAGCGTGAGGGGCGGACCCAGGGGCACGGCTAGAAGGTGACCTCGCCCTCAAAGCACCAGCAGCGCCCGGAAGTCGTTGACGTTGGTGTAGGTTGGCCCGGTGATCACCAGGTCGTCGAGCTGGCGGAAGTAACCGTAGGCGTCGTTGCGATCCAGGTACTGGTCGATCTTCATGCCCAGCGACTGGGCCCGCGAAAGCGTTTCCGGCGCGACCAGGGCGCCGGCATTCTTCTCCATCCCGTCGATGCCGTCGGTGTCGGCCGCCAGCGCCCACACGCCCGGCTGGCCCTGTAGCGCTTGCGCCAGCCCCAGGCAGAACTCGCCGGCGCGGCCGCCGCGGCCGGCGCGGACCGGCTCACGGTTGCCGGATCCGCCCGGCGTGCCCTCGACCGGCTTCTTGATCGTCACCGTGGTTTCCCCGCCCGACAGGATCACGCACGGCTTGCGAAAAGGCTGGCCCCGATTCGCCACGGCCCGCGCCAGGGCCGCGTGAACCTTGCCGACTTCACGCGATTCGCCTTCGATCTCGTCGCTGAGGATGTGCGCGTCGACCCCCGCCGCGCGCGCGGCCTGCGCCGCGGCTTCCAGCGACTGCTGCGGCGTGGCGATCAGGTGCACCTCGTGCCCGGCGAACACCTCGTCGCCCGGCTTGGGCGTTTCCAGCGCGCCCTGCTCCAGCAGGCTCATGATCGCGCCGGGCACTTCGATCCCGTAGCGCAGCAGGATCGCCACCGCGTCGGCGCAGCACGTCGCATCCGGCACGGTCGGCCCGCTCGCGATGGTCGAAGGGTCGTCGCCCGGGACGTCGCTGATGGCCAGGGTCACGACGCGCGCCGGCGCGCAGGCGGCGGCGAGGCGCCCGCCCTTGATGCGCGACAGGTGCTTGCGCACGCAGTTCATCTCGGCGATGTTGGCGCCCGACTCCAGCAGCGCCCGGTTGATGCGCTGCTTCTCCTGAAGCGTCAGCCCTTCGGCCGGCAGGGTGAGCAAGGCCGAGCCGCCGCCCGAGATGAGGCAGAGCACCAGGTCCGCGCTCGTGAGGCCATGCGCCATCGCCAGGATGCGTTCGGCCGCGGCCAACCCGGCCGAGTCGGGCACCGGGTGCGCCGCTTCGACGATCTCGATACGCTGGCCGCTTGCGCCGGACGAACGCGCGGAGTCGGACACCTGGAGTGGCGGCGTGTGGCCGTACCGCGTGACGACCAGGCCCTCCAGGGGCGCACTCGCAGGCCACAAGGCTTCGACGGCCTGCGCCATCGAGCCACCGGCCTTGCCCGCCCCCAGCGCAATCGTTCGGCCTGTGGGCGGCGAAGGCAGAAACCGGGCCATGTTGTGCAGCGGCAAGGCACGGCGCACCGCCGTCTGGAAGAGGTGCTCCAGAAAGCGGTGAGGTTCGGCGCTAGGGTCAGGGATCATGCTGTCAGGTCTCCAGCGGCGATTGTCGCGCCACGAGCCATGCATCACCACCTGGACAGCAACTTCGCGGTCCTGACAAACGGCAGTGACTCATGCAGCCGGCTCGTGCGGTGAACCTCGCGTCGCGGCGGGCGGTACAGGTCCCGCCTTTGCCGCGAGGCCTGCGCCGGAAACCCGCGGACCTATGCCCGGAATCTAAATGACGACCAGCGGCCGCATCATGTCGTGCTCTTCGTGCTCCAGTATGTGGCAGTGCCAGACATACTCGTTGCCGCCGGTGCGCGGGCTCGGTGGCACGGCAAACGGCAGGTCGGGCGTCAGGTCGAATTTCATGATGACGCGGGTCGCCTCGCCCGGATTCATCCGCACGGTCTCTTTCCATCCCAGCTCGTTGGGGTCGGGCGCCAGCGGCGCAGACTGCCATTGGGGCACGCCGCCGGCATAGAGGCCCACCTTGAAGGCCTGCCGCGACAGCACCTGCACATTGACCAGGTGGAAATGGATCGGATGGGCGTCGGCGGTGAGGTTGAGGATTTCCCAGACCTCGACCGATCCGGCATTGACATTCTCCGTTGCCGCGTCGTCATAGGCGCGGCCGAAGATGCCGGCCGGCGTCGGCGGCGACACGGGCGTGTCGGTGCCCAGCGTCTGCACCAGGCGCCCATATGAATCGAATCCTTCGTTGAGCGACAGCCGCCGCACCGGGACGCCCGCCGGCACCGCCGTCGGCACCCCGGGTTGCTGCGTCACCAGGAAGGGGCCGTCCAGCGGGTTCTGCATGCCCGTTGCCGGCAAGGTGATGTTCGGATCGGCGGCACCGACCGCGGCCACCACCTGAACTTGCAACAGCGCGCGGGTATTCGGGCTGAACCCGGGAATCGACGCGGGCGTCCTGCCGTTGCCAGGGTAATAGTCGTTCGCCGCGCTGCCCATCGGGTATGGCGCGGCCGCGTCGTTGTAGAGAATCAGCATGGAGTCGGGCTTGACTTTCCTGAAATCCACGATCACATCGGCCCGCTCGCCCGGCGCCAGCAGCAGCGGCTGCCTGGCTCCGATGAGCATCACCGGCGCAGGCAGGAAGCCGCCCTCGGTGCCGATCTGGATGAAGTCCGGGCCCGGGTCGCTCGGCATCGGCTCAGTGGCGTCCACGCCCCTCTTGCCCTTCGCATACACCAGCCGCGGGTTGAGGAAGCGCGAATTGCAGGCGTTCAGCATCCGCAGGCGGTACTGGCGCGGTTCGACCACCAGGTAGGGCGAAACGGTGCCATTCACCAGGATCGTGTCGCCGAAAAACTCCGGCATCGCCGAAGGATCCGGCGGCGTCACCGGCGCCGGTTTCTTGCCGCGCCCCGCCGCGGCGACGTGCTCGTACCAAAGATCGCCCGCACGCGATTGCGGCATGATCGAAGGCCAGGTCGGATCCAGCGTGGCGGTGTTGGGTCCCACGAACGTCTTGTCCTGGAAGACCAGGTACTTGGTCCTCGCGTCCAGCGGACCGGGCAGGTTGTAGCCCACGGTCATCGTGAGGCTCTCGTAGCTGTCGGTCATCACATAGGCCGACGCGAGGCCCGCATAGGCGTTGAGGCGGGTGATACCGAGGGCGTGATCGTGGTACCAGAGCACGCGTGCGCCCTGGTTGTTCGGATAGAAGTACTCGGCCTGCCCCGCAGCGATCGACGGATTGACCACCTTGTAGATGTTGCCCGGCGCATCCGGCAGGACAGCGCTGTCGCCGTAATTGCCTGCGGCATCGAACCATGTGTGTGGCCCGCCATCGCTGAGCCAGGGCATGAATCCGCCGTGCAGGTGGATCGTCGCCTTGTTCGCGGGCTGCCCCGGCGCCGGCGCGCCCATGATGGTCGAATCGACCGGCAAGATGTGCGCGGGCGGCAGCCCGTTTGTTGCTGTGATCTGGATCGGTGTCCCGCGGCTGGCAACGATGATCCCGCCCAGGTGGCGGGCGCCGCCGCTGGCGATGTTGCTTGGCCGGTAGCCCCACAGGCGCGTGGGGTTCGCGAGCTGGGGATGCAGTTGGTCCTCGAACTGCTCCATTCGGATGGAGTAGTGGGTGACGGAAATGCCCCCGCGCACGAGCGTGCCATCGGAGGCCGCCACGGGAATTCCATCGGCACCGCCGATGCCGCGCAGCGGCTGGATGAATTTGGCGAGCTGCGGGCTCTGCGCATAAGCCCAAGCGGACTGCCATCTCCCACCTAACAAGGTGCCCACTCCGAGCGTGGCACCGGCCTTCATGAACTGGCGTCGATCGAACATGACTTCACCTCCTTGAACTGAAGGCAGCTTCAAAGAAGGCGCCAATTCAAGGTATGACGTGCGTCAAACTTTTTTTCGATCCTGTCCCAGTGCCGAGTTTTATTACATCACGGCCCGGCTCGCTGCGCGGCGAGAGCTGGACACTACTTCTTGCCGAGGTTCAACCGTTGAGCGCCTTCAGTGTAGAGCTTGATCTTCTCCTTCATGAAGGCATCCATTTGTTCGATGCCCACGTTGACCAACTCGAAGCCGCTCTTGGCAGCCAGCTCTTTCATCTCCGGATCGTTATTGAGCGCGGCCCACAAATCCGAGATGCGCTTACGCGCATCGGGCGGCGTCGACTTGGGCATGCCGATGCCGCGGTACGCGCCGTCCACCCAGTCCACTCCCAGTTCGCGGAACGTGGGCACGTCGGGCAGCAGCGGATGGCGTTTTTCCATGGCGACGGCCAGCGCGCGCACCTTGCCCTTGTTGTTGATGGGGTAGGCCGTGTAGGTCACCGCGCCGTCGATCTGGTTGCCCACGACGGCCAGCGACATGTCGCCGGTCCCCTTGTACGGAACGTAGGTGCTCTTGATGCCGAACGCCGCGTTGAGCCGCTCGTGCGAAGTATGGTTGGCCGAATTGCGGCCCGAGCCGCCCAGGTTCATCTTGCCGGGTTCCTTCCTGGCGGCCGCGAGAAAGTCCGC
>DATMBW010000552.1:0-2997 GCA_035559095.1 Ramlibacter sp. | reverse complement strand
CCTGGCACCGGGGCGGTCACCTGGGGCTGCGCATGGGCGGGCTAGGGCCTGTTCACACTAGTGTGAACAGGCCCTAGCCCGCCCATGCGCAGCCCCAGGTGACCGCCCCGGTGCCAGGATTCACCACTTGGGCAGGATGCGCTCGCCGGGCAGGACGTCGTACGGCGCAGCGAACCCGTCGATCGCGCGCATGCGCGCCAGCCAAGCCGCGATGTTGGGGTGGCTTTGCGCGATCTGGTAGCCGCTTTCTTCCGGCGGGTACAGGAGGTAGGCCGACATCGAAAAGTCGGCGATCGTCGGCGCATCGCCCACGATGAAGGGGCGCGCGGCGAGGTGCCTTTCCGCGATGGCGAAGGCCGCGTCGATGCGGCCCTTGAGCCAGGCCATGACCGTGGGGTCGGGCGGCTTCGGTCCAAAAGACTTCATGAACCGGTAGGTCGCGAAATAGCTGGTGAACTTGTGGTTGTCGAACAGCAGCCAGCGCAGCACTTCCTGCTGCTCGTCCTCGTTGCGGCCTGCGAACGCGCCATGCTTGCGCGCCAGATACGCCAGGATGGCGCCCGACTGCGTGAGCCGCCGCGGCCCGTCCTCCAGCACCGGCGCCTCGCCCATCTCGTTGGTCTGTTCGCGCCAGGACGCATCGCGCGTCATGCCGTTCATGAAGTCGACGAACACCGCTTCCCACGGCTGGTGCAGGGCGCGCAGGAAAAAGGCGACCTTGAAGCTGTTGCCCGATTGGCTGAAGCAGTGAAGGCGGTACATGGTTTCGGACTCCCCTAGCGTTGCCTGATCACGTACCGCACGAACCCGTCCGCCTGCGCGAACTGGTTGTACAGCTTGCGGGCGCGCTCGTTGTCTTCGCGCGTCACCCAGTACAGCCGCGCCCAGCCTTCGGCGCGCATCGCGTTGCGCAGCCATTGCACCAGGGCCTTGCCGATGCCGTGGCCGCGCGCCGAAGGCAGGACGAACAGGTCTTCCAGGTAGCACACCGGCTGGGTCTCCCAGGTGTTCTCGTGGACCACGCAGTTCGCGAAACCGTAGACCTTGCCGTCCACCTCGGCCACGATGCACATGACCGCGGAGTCCGGGTCGAGGATGCGCGTCCAGGTGCGGTCGGTGACCTCGTCGCCGAGCCGCGCGGCATAGAAGTCGCAATAGCCCCGCCAAAGCTCGCGCCACGCCGCTTCGTCGGTCGGCAGGGCGGAGCGGATGATCGGTGCGTCCATAGGCTGCCCGAAGTCTATAGCTGGGCGGCCAACAACACCGCCGCGTGCACCGCCTCGCGGCTTGCGCCATCGTGGATCTGGTGGCGGCAGCTGGTGCCGTCGGCCACGACGATGGCGCCCGGGAATTTGCGCACGGCCGGCAGCAGGTTCAGCTCGGCCATCCGGATCGACACTTCGTAGTGGCTGGCCTCGTAGCCGAAGCTGCCGGCCATGCCGCAGCAACTGCTTTCGATCACCTCGGGCTGCACGCCGGGAATCAGCCTGAGCACCTCGACGATGGGCTCGACGGCGGCAAATGCCTTCTGGTGGCAGTGGCCGTGCAGCAGCACGCGCTTGTCCAGGGGACGCAATTTGTTCACCAGGTCCGCGAGCCGCCCGGCCCGGGATTCGCGAGCCAGGAATTCCTCCAGCAGCAAGGCCTGCGCGGCGATCATCTGCGCCGGGGCGCCCAGCCCCATGGCGAGCATTTCGTCGCGCAAGGTCAGCAGGCAGGAGGGCTCCAGGCCGACGATGGGAATGGATTTCTCCGCGAACGGCAGCAGCGCGTCCACCACTTCGCCGGCCTTGGCCCTGGCTTGATCGACCATGCCGGCGGCCAGATAGGTGCGGCCGCAGCACAGGTGCTTGCCGTCGGGCAGCCACTTGCTTGCCACGTGCACCGTGTAGCCGGCGGCCTGCAGCACCTTCAGCGCGGCGTGCGCGTTGGCGGACTCGAAATAGCCGTTGAACGTGTCCACGAACAGCACCACGGGCCGCGCCGCCGCCAGCACTTCCTCGACGGTCGCGGTCACCGGCGCGCTGTTGAAGAAGTGATCCGGCCGCCAGGCGGGCAGCGTGCGCTTCGCGGAGAACCCCAGCAGTTTCTCGCCCAGCGCGGCCAGGAGCGGGCTGCGGTTTCGCAGATTCAGCAGCCCGGCGAACCGGCTGGCGCGATGCGCGTAGTCGGGCAGGCGCGCCACGATCCGGTCCTTGAGCGTGTAGCCGTGCTCGCGCTTGTAGTGGTGCAGGAACTCCACCTTCATCCTCGCCATGTCCACGCCGGTGGGGCAATCGCGCCTGCAGCCCTTGCAGCTCACGCACAGCTCCATCGCCTCGCGCACCTCGTCGCTCGCGAGGCCGCGCGGCCCCAGCTGTCCCGAGAGCGCCAGCCGCAGCGTGTTGGCCCGTCCGCGCGTGAGGTGCTTCTCGTCGCGCGTGGCGCGGTAGCTCGGGCACATGGTGCCGGCGTCGAACTTGCGGCAGTGGCCGTTGTTGTTGCACATCTCCACCGCCTTGGCGAAGCCGTGCGCCGGATCGCCGCCGGTGCCGGGCGGCGTGACGCGTTCGGTGGCCGGGTCGTTTTGCACGTCCCAGGCGCTCCAGTCCAGCGCGGTCTGCAGCGGCACGACCTTGTAGCCGGGCGGAAAGCGCATCAGCCGGGTGTCGTCCATGCGCGGCGGATCGACGATGCGCCGCGGGCACAGCAGATCGAGCGGGTCGAAGATCTTCTTGATCTGCGCAAAGGCTTCGGTGACCTTCGGACCGAACTGCCACGCGATCCATTCGCCGCGGCACAAACCGTCCCCGTGTTCGCCGCTGTAGGCCCCCTTGTACTTGCGCACCAGCGCCGAGGCTTCCTCGGCAATGGCGCGCATCTTGGGCGCGCCGTCGGAGCGCATGTCCAGGATGGGACGCACGTGCAGCGTTCCCACCGACGCGTGGGCGTACCAGGTGCCTTTGGTGCCGTGCCTGCGGAACACCTGCGTGAGCGCGTCGGTGTATTCGGCCAGGT
>DATMBW010000551.1:0-5781 GCA_035559095.1 Ramlibacter sp. | reverse complement strand
GCGCCTGGTAGCCGGCAGCGCCGACGACACCGAGGTTCAGCAGGACGGACAGCACCAACGAATAAAAAAGCGCGGAACGTCGCATGTCATCTCCCCCGCGGTGAACACAAAGGCAGCCCTGCGCACACGGCTCCGGGCGGCACGGCATCGAAAACGGTTATCGCTGCCGGGCGCAGGGCAGACCCGCCGCCGGCCACGAGCAGCAACCCAAGGTACGCGCCGGCGCCCAGCGCGGCCACTGCGCCGAGCCCGCCCGGCGCAAGCTGCCACAGGTCGCCCCAAACAGCCCAGGGTCGCTTCTTGCGGGCCGGCGCGCGCCGTGGAGCCGGCACCCGGGGTGGAAGCCGTGGTTCGATGATCGCTGCCAGGTCGACGTTCAGGCGGTCCTCACGCAGCACATGCAACTGCGCGCTCATGGCGGTGAAGTCACGCAGCGCCGCGCCGCACAGCGGGCAGCGCGAGGCGTGCGCCTTCATCTCTTCGCGGGCCCGCCCCGTCAGCACGCCGTCCAGCAGCGCCGAGATGTCTTCGATCCGCGGGCAATTCGCCGTGGTCTCGTCGTTCATTTTCCAGTCCTGTGGTAAATGGCGGCCAGGGCCGCTCGCGCCCGGGCCAGCCGGGACTTGACGGTGCCTTCGTCGATTGCCAGGGCAGCGGCAAGCTCGCCGTAGCTCAAGCCTTCGACTTCGCGCAACAGTATGATCTCGCGCTGTTCGGGCGCCAGCCGCTCGAGCGCCGCATCGAGCGCCCGCATGCCCTGCTTGGCCTGTAGCTGGGCTTCCGGGCCGGGTGCATCGTCCGGCGCGTCGTAATCGTCCTCCAGCGCCACGAACTGCACGACCTTGCGGCGACGCAGCACGTCCAGCGCGACATTGGACGCGATCCGGTAGAGCCAGGTGTGCAATTGCGCATCCGGGCGCCACGCGGGCAGCGCTTCCCATGCCTTGATGAACACTTCCTGAGCGAGTTCCAACGCTTCCTCCCGCGAGCCGGTCAGATGCAGCAAATGGCGATAAATACGGTCCTGGTGCCGGCGCACGAGCGTGCCAAAGGCGGCACGATCGCCCTTCTGCGCGAGCCGTACCAATTCCACATCGGCGCGCTCGGTGTCAGCCACACGCGACTCCGGTCGCTAACGGATTAAACGAAGCAGACGAAATAATGTTCCCGCGGCGGCGCCGCGTCCGGTCAGCCAGCCCGGCAGCACGGGGATCTTCTTTTGATCCCTGCCCCGCCGCCGTGTCGCTGAACCTCGATGTCTGGCTCATGGTGGCTGGGCTATGGATTGGATTGGCCCCTTGGGGTCGCCGACGCAGCGCGCATATCGCTCAACGCGTGCCCACCAGCGGAACGGCAAGCCGCGCGCCTTCCTGGCGCCAGAAACCCGGGTACGGGCGCGAATCGACCAGGCCCAGCGAATTCAGTTGCGACACCGTCCGGCGCAAATTTGGGCCGCAAGCTGCTGCGCAACCTGGTCCGACAGGCGGGCGTCACTGGTAACGGGAGTGAATTGGCTTGTCATACAAAAAACGAAATTGGTACGACAAGCATACCTGCTCAGGTCAAGAGCACAAGGCGCAGCACCAGGCCCGCCAGCGCGCAGCCTGCGATCACCGGCATCACCCCCAACTTGTAGCGAAGCAGGGCTATCGCCGCCGCCGCGGCGAGCCCCAGCGCCACCAGGTCCACGCGCGGTCCGGCAGCGCCGGCGCCAGGGGCGAACGCAATATGAGCCAGAAAGAACAGCGCCAGGCTGGCGATGACGCCGACCACGGCGGCGGTGATCGCCGTGAGTGGCGCCGTGAACTTCAGGTTGCCATGGGTGGCCTCCACCAGCGGCCCGCCAGCGAGGATGAACAGGAAGGAGGGCAGGAACGTGAACCAGGTGGCGACGACGGCCGCCAGGGCGGCGCCGGTGAACAGCATATCGGGGCCCAGCACCTGCCGCGTCCAGCCGCCGACGAAACCGACAAACGCCACCACCATGATCAGCGGCCCGGGTGTGGTTTCGCCCAGCGCCAGCCCGTCGATCATCTGCGGGCCGGTCAGCCAATGGAACTGCTCCACCGCGCCCTGATAGACATAGGGCAGCACCGCGTAGGCGCCGCCGAAGGTCAGCAGCGCCGCCTTGGTGAAGAACCACCCCATCTGGGTGAGCGTGCCGTCCCACCCGCGCGCGGCCACCAGCGCGGCCATCGGAAGCAGCCACAACACCGCGCCGGCCCCGATCACCAGCGCCAGCCGCGACTTGCGAAACAGCGCATGTTCGGGCGTCGGGGTGTCGTCGTCGATCACGAACCCCTGTTCGCTTCGGACCCGATGGCCGGCTGTTGGCGCGGCATGCGCCGCACCCGCGGCAAATTGCGCGGGCAGGTACTTGCCGCCCCAGGCGCCCGCCAGCGCCGCCGCGAGCACCACCCACGGAAAGGGCACATGCGCCACGGCGATCGCCAGGAAACTCAGGACTGCGATCAGCCAAAGCAATGGCACCCGGCGTGGATGTTCGAGCGTGCGGCTGCCGATGCGCCAGACCGCTTGCAGCACGATCGCCGCCACCGCGGGCTTGATCCCGTAGAACAGCGCCGCCACCCAGCTCACCTGGCCAAAGGCCGCATAGATCCAGCTCAAGAAAATCAGGATGAAAAGCGAGGGCAGCACGAACAGGCTCCCTGCCACGATGCCGCCCCAGGTGCGATGCATCAGCCAGCCGATGTAGGTCGCCAGCTGCTGCGCCTCGGGCCCCGGCAGCAGCATGCAGTAGTTCAGCGCGTGCAGGAAGCGCCGCTCGGAAATCCAGCGCCGTTGCTCCACCAGATCGCGGTGCATGACCGCGATCTGGCCGGCCGGCCCGCCGAAGCTGATGAACCCGAGCTTGAGCCAGAACTTCAGCGCCTCGGCGAAGGACACCTGCGCCGCGTGGGTTTCGACAAGCGCGGCGGCGCTCATGGCGCAAGGCCCTGCGCCTGGTCCGTTTGCGCATCCTGGGCGGCGCGGCACCAGGCGTACAGCGCGTCGTACACGGGCAGCGCGGCACGCAGCATCGATTGATCGTCGGAGTGCAAACGCGCGAGCCCGAGCGAGAAAGCCAGCAGGCCGGCGGATTGCGGCGCCAGATCCAGGCGGCCGGTGTCGGCCCCGCGCACGACCCGCGCGAGCGCCAGCAGCGACGGCTCGCGCAGGTCGAACGCGCGCAGCAAGGCGTCGAAGCTACAGAGCTCACCGTCATGCGTGATCGGTGCGCCGGCGATGTCGTAGGCGACGGCGCTCAGCCGCCTTGCTTCCTCCAGCACCAGCCCGGCGGGCACATACAGGAATTGCGCGGCCGGATCGATGAACTGCCGCACCAGCCAGGGACAGGCGACGCGGTCGATCTTGGGTCGCTCGCGCGTAATCCAGCGCGATGGCCGCTCGCCCGTCACGCCCAGGTCCGGGCGCTTGCGCAGTGTCGGCAGTCCGCGTTCGATCCATCCTTCGATCCCGCCTTGCAGGTAACGCGCGTCCCAGCCGGCGGCGCGCAGTTCGGCCGCCGCCTGCTGCCCGATCTCGAGGCCGTGCACGCAGTAGACGACGACCTGCGCGGGGCTGCCGCTCGCGGCGAACCGCGCGACCTGCTCGGGCGCGCAGCGCCGCGCGGCCGGCAGCATCCGTTCGCTTTCAGCAAAGCGCTCTTCGCGGCGCACGTCGAGCACGAGCGGCGCGTCGGGACGGCCCAGGTGGGCTGCGAATTGTTCAGGGGATATGGAATGCGATGCGGTGTCCACGGTAAAACTCCAAGAGGCAAGCTGCCAGCGCTTGGACGGGACACCGTCTATCTGTGAAGACCCGGGAGGCTGTTTTCCCGATAGGCGAATGCTACAACAGCACCGGGCTTTTCGCAGGCTCAGCCGCGCTCGATCTTGAACACCGCCGTGCCGGCCCGCGCATTGGGCAGGAAGCGCACCTCGCGGCCTTCCTGCAGCCCATAGGCGTCCAGGATCGCCAGCCGGTTCTTGGTCGCCAGCACCTCGAAGTCCTTGAACGTGCCGACCCGGATGTTGGGCGTGTCGTACCACTGGTAGGGCAGGCGCTTGGTCACCGGCATGCGGCCGCGCGCGATCGAGAGCCGGTTGGGCCAGTGCGCGAAGTTCGGGAACGCGACCACGCCGATGCGGCCCACGCGCGCCGTCTCGACCAGCATCGTTTCGGTGTTGTGCAGGTGCTGCAGGGTATCGATCTGCAGCACCACGTCGAACGAGGCGTCGTCGAACATCGACAGCCCCTCGTCGAGGTTGAGCTGGATCACGTTGACGCCGCGCTTGACGCAGGCCAGCACATTCGCGTCGGCGATCTCGATGCCGTAGCCGCTGCAGCCGCGCTCGCGCTGGAGGTAGTCGAGCATCGCGCCGTCGCCGCAGCCCAGGTCGAGCACACGCGAGCCCGGCGGCACCAGGGAGGCGATCGATTGCATGGTCAGGCGGTCGCTCATACCGGAGCCCCCACGTTGGCGGGCAGGATCGCCTCGCTGCCGCGCGCGGGGGCCTTCGCGCTCGGGGACGGAACGCCGGAGTCCGACCCTTTTTCCTTGTCGATGCGCTCGAAGTAGGAGCGCACAACGGCCAGGTAGCGCGGGTCCTCCAGCAGGAAGGCGTCGTGGCCATGCGGCGCGTCGATCTCGGCGTAGCTCACGTCGCGGCGGTTGTCCAGCAGGGCCTTGACGATCTCGCGGCTGCGGCGGGGCGAGAAGCGCCAGTCGGTCAGGAAGCTCACCAGCAGGAAGCGGGCGGTGGCCGGCGCCAGCGCCTTGGCCAGGTTGCCGCTGTGGCGGCGCGCCGGATCGAAATAGTCCAGGGCGCGCGTGATCAGCAGGTAGGTGTTGGCATCGAAGTACTCGCTGAACTTGTCGCCCTGGTAGCGCAGGTAGCTCTCGATCTGGAACTCCACGTCCTGCGTGGTGTAGAGATACTCGTCCATGCTGCGCCTGGCCTTGCCCGGCGGGGCTGCGGCGCCGGCGCGCAGGTCGATGCCTTCGCGCAGCTGCCGCCCGAACTTCTCGTTCATCACGTCGTCGCTCAGGTAGGTGATGTGGCCGATCATGCGGGCGATGCGCAGGCCGCGCTTTGGCACGACGCCATGCTCGTAGAAATGCCCGCCGTGGAAGTCCGGGTCGGTGACGATGGCGCGCCGGGCCACTTCGTTGAAGGCGATGTTTTCGGCCGTGAGGTTGGGCGCGCTGGCCACCACCACGGCATGCCGCACACGGCCCGGATATTGCAGCGTCCAGGACAGCGCCTGCATGCCGCCGAGGCTGCCGCCCATCACCGCGGCCAGCGTGCCGATGCCCAGCCGGTCGAGCAGGCGCGCCTGGGCGTCGACCCAGTCCTCCACGGTCACCACCGGGAAGTCGGCGCCGTACACCTTGCCCGTGTCGGGGTTCACGTGCATCGGGCCGGTCGAGCCGAAGCACGAACCCAGGTTGTTGACCCCGATGACGAAGAAGCGGTCGGTGTCCACCGGCTTGCCCGGCCCGATCATCGAGTCCCACCAGCCTTCGGAATTCTCCTGGCCTTCGTAACGGCCGGCCACGTGGTGCGACGCGTTCAGGGCATGGCAGATCAGCACGGCGTTGCTCTTGTCCGCGTTGAGCGTGCCGTAGGTCTCGTAGGCCAGCGAATAGCCGCGGATGGACGCGCCGCTTTGCAGTTGCAGCGGCGCTTCGAACTGCATGGCGCGCGGTGTGGCGATCAGTGTCATGGCAACAAAAAACCCGGCACCGTTAAAGCGGAGCCGGGTTCAGCCCTGTCT
>DATMBW010000550.1:0-6683 GCA_035559095.1 Ramlibacter sp. | reverse complement strand
CAGCACAGGGCCCTTGTCCGTGTCGACCAAACCGCGCTCGATGTCTTCGCGCGCCGCTTCCGCCATGCGCGGCCCCGAGGGCTCGCTCGGAGCCTGGCTGTCGGCCGACTCGTCCCGTTCATGGGGCAGCCGCGGCGCGCGATCATCCTGGGTTTCGCCCTGCAGCGGCTTGGGCTCACCCTGACGCGCCGTGCTCTTACCTTTGGTCACACCCTGGCGCCGACGGCTGGGCATTCGGTTGTGCATCGCGATGGTCTTTCAAAACGTGGCCGTCCATGGTGCCGCTGCGCCGTGCCCCCTGCGGTAGGACGCGCCGCGCCGCGCATGTAGGAGAACGCCCGCGGCACGGATTCGGGGTGTCGGAGCAGTCCTACCTCCAAATCATCGCTGCGCCGACAAACGTGCCCGCTGCCCAACTACGAACGGTTGCGCATGAGCTTGATTATGCTGGGGGCGGCTTGAAGTAAGCCGTTTGGCAAGGAGATGCACATGGAGCTGCTCGCCGCGATGCCCGAATGGTTGGTCTGGTGCGCCGCCGGTGGCGCGGGCGCCATCGCGCTGGCAGCGCTCGCGAGCATCCTCGACGCTGCACTTGACCTGGACGCGGCCTGAGACGTCCCCTGGCGAAGCCCGCTGCGCCTGTGGGCGGATGCGTTTTCGCGCCTCTCGAGAAGAACCGCCACAGGAGAAAACATGGGCCCCCACGCTCACATTCGTTCGCTGCCCCCCGAGGGGGCTGAGTGCCGCGGCTCCGAGCCTGTCTGCGCAGGCTTGGACGGCACGAGGAATAGCTGCGTCCCGCAGCGGAGCGGTCTGCAAGACCATGCCTCGGTAGAGGCGGCTCGTCGGCAGGCATGACATGGCACAGTCCAAGCAGGATGCCCAGCGCAAGTCCAAGGCCGGCGAGGCCGCGGCGGCCAAGCAAAAGCAGCTGGAGTCGTTCAGCCAGGGACCCGAGAACCTGCTCACCACCGGCCACGGCGTGGTGGTTCCCGACAACCACAACTCGCTCAAGGCCGGCGTGCGCGGCCCTTCCCTGCTGGAAGACTTCATCCTGCGCGACAAGATCGCGCATTTCGACCATGAACGCATTCCCGAGCGGGTGGTCTACGCCCGGGGCGCCGCGGCCCATGGCTACTTCGAGCTGACGCGTTCGCTGGTCGAATACACGCAAGCCGATTTCCTGCAGGAAGCGGGCGGGCGAACTCCGGTATTCGTGCGCTTCTCCGCCGCGTCGGGCTCGCGCGGCGCGCCCGATACCGTGCGTGACTTGCGCGGCTTCGCCGTCAAGTTCTACACCCGCGAGGGCAACTACGACCTGGTGGGCGGCAACATGCCGGTGTTCTTCATCCAGGATGCGATCAAGTATCCGGACTTGATGCATGCCATGAAACCCGAGCCGCACCACGACATGCCGCAGGCTGCCACCGCGCACGACACCTTCTGGGATTTCGCCTCGCTCATGCCCGAGACCACCCATATGCTGATGTGGATCATGTCGGACCGCGCGATTCCGCGCAGCTACCGGATGATGGAGGGCTTCGGCGTGCACACCTTTCGTTTGATCAACGCCAAGGGGGTCGCGCATTTCGTGAAGTTCCACTGGAAGCCCAGGTTGGGGACCCATGGGCTGGTGTGGGACGAAGCCCAGAAGATCGCCGGCAAGGATCCCGACTTTCACCGGCGCGACTTGTGGGAGGCAATTGCGCACGGCGACTTCCCCGAGTGGGAGCTCGGACTGCAGCTGGTCGAGGAGAGCAAGGCCGAAACCCTGGGCTTCGACCTGCTGGACCCGACCAAGCTGATCCCCGAAGAAGTCGTGCCGGTGCTCACCGTCGGCAAACTGGTCTTGAACCGCAACCCCGAAAACTTCTTTGCCGAGACCGAGCAGGTGGCGTTCCATCCCGGCCATGTGGTGCCCGGTATCGATTTCAGCAACGATCCCCTGCTGCAGGGGCGGCTCTTTTCGTATTCGGATGCGCAGTTGTACCGGCTCGGGGGCCCGAACTTCCAGGAGCTGCCGATCAACCGGGGCCTGTGCCCTTTCCATAATTTCCAGCGCGGCGGGATGCACCGGATGCTCGTGAACAAGGGACAGGTCGCCTACGAGCCGAATTCGCTGGCCAGCGGCTCAGAGTTCCGCGTCGATGGCGGCCGGCACGGTTTCCAGAGCTACGCGGAAGCGCTCGAGGCGCCGAAGACGCGGCGCCGCGGCCCGAGCTTCGACGACCACTTCAGCCAGGCCAGCCTGTTCTGGAACAGCCAGAGCCCGGCCGAAAAGGAGCACATCGTCGCCGCATTCCAGTTCGAGCTGTCCAAAGTGGAGGTTCCGGCGGTGCGCCAGCGCATGGTGGACAACCTGGCGCACGTGGACGCGAAGCTGGCGCGCAAGGTGGCGGACCCCCTGGGCATCGCGCTGCCCGACCCCAAGGCGGCGGCGGGACGTGCGGGCTTTCGCGATGTGCGCACCAAGCTGCTGGTGGAAGCATCGCCGGCCTTGAGCATGGAGGGCGGCGGCGCGGGCGTGGCCACGCGGCGGGTGGCGGTCCTGGTGGCTGCGGGCGTCGAGGTGGGGGCTTTGAGGGTCATCCAGCAGGCGCTGCAGGAAGCGGGTGCCAGCAGCCGCATCATCGCGGCCCATCTTGGCTTTGTCGCAACATCGTCGGGCCAGCAGCTGGCGGTGGATCACACTTTTGCGAACATGCCCTCCGTGATGTTCGATGCCGTGCTGGTGCCCGGCGGCGCCGCCAGCGCGGAGTCCCTGGCGCGCGACGGGGACGCGGTGCATTACGCGCTGGAAGCGTACAAGCACTGCAAGACATTGTGTGTCATCGGCGAAGGCGTGCAGTTGCTGCGCACGCTCGGGATCGCGGCGGGCGAAGGCGGCCCCGCGATCGCCGGGGTCTTGATCGGCAGGAACGACCCGCCCGGCCGCGCGCAGCTGGCGCACGATTTCATTGCCGCGATCGCGCGGCACCGCCATTGGTTGCGGCCGCACGTCGAAGCCGTTCCGGCCTGAACACGCAGCAGCTGCGCAACGCGACAGAAGAGCATTCCTACGCCCCCTTGACTCGAACGCTTACCCCGCCCGTGCGGACCCTGCCCCCAAATACGCCGGTGGCCGGTGCGGTGCCGGCCGCGAACGTGAAGTTATCCCAGGAGATCACGATGGCATCAAGTAATCAGGGGAACCAGGGCAACCAAGGCAACCCGGGCAAAGGCAACCAGGGCGGCGGTGGCCAGGGCGGCGGAAACCCGGGTGGCACGTCCAACCGCGGTTTCGCGTCCATGGACCCGGACCGCCAGCGCGAGATCGCCAGCGAGGGTGGCAAGGCAGCCCACGAAAAGGGTACCGCCCACGAGTTTTCATCGGAGGAAGCTCGCGTGGCCGGCAGCAAGGGCGGGCAGGCCGCGCATGAAAAAGGCACGGCCCACGAGTTCGACTCCGAGGAAGCTCGCGAAGCCGGCCGCAAGGGCGGCCAGGCCAGCCACGAAAGGGGCACGGCGCATGAGTTTGACTCCGAAGAAGCGCGTGAGGCCGGCCGCAAGGGCGGCCAGGCCAGCCGCGGCGGCGGCAGCCAGGGCGGCGGCAGCAGCCAGGGCGGCGGCGGCAGCCAGGGCGGCAGCAGCAGCCAGGGTGGCGGCGGCAGCCAGGGCGGCGGCGGCCAGCGCGGCGCGGGCGGCAAGCGCTGAACCGGCTGCGGTTGGAGGGCGCCTCTCGTGTGGCGCCTTTTTTTTGCGACAAACCGCCGCCGGCCTGGGCGACGGGCGGTTGCGGCAGAATTCGCGCACCTTCTCTGATTCGCGGATCGCTCTCAATATGACCTCCCTGGCGTGGCAAGCGGCCATCGTGGACCTCGATGGCACGATGGTCGACACGCTGGGAGACTTCGCGGTTGCGCTGAACCGCGTCCTGGACGAACTGGCGCTGCCCGGCATCCAGCGCCCGGCGATAGAGCACATGGTGGGCAAGGGTTCGGAGCACCTGATCCGCTCGGTGCTGGCCCATGTTCACGCGGCACCCACCTTGTATGAGCGGGCCTGGCAGTCCTATCAGCGGCACTACCTTGCGATCAACGGCCGGTATTCGTCCGTTTATCCGGGCGTCGTCGAAGGCCTGGACGCGCTCCGTGGCGCGGGCCTGAAACTGGCGTGCTTGACCAATAAACCGATCGCTTTCGCCGCGCCGCTGCTGCGAGACAAGGGACTCGCCGAGTTCTTTACCCTCGTGTTTGGCGGCGACGCCTTCGAGCGCAACAAACCCGACCCTCTGCCGCTGCTCAAGAGCTGCGAAGCGCTCGGCTGCGCGCCGGGACGCACGCTGGTGATCGGCGACTCAAGCAACGACGCGCGCGCGGCGCGCGCCGCGGGCTGCCCGGTGGTCCTGGTGACCTACGGCTACAACCATGGAGAGCCGGTCCGCGCCGTGGACGCGGATGGCTTCGTCGATTCGCTGTCCGAGGTGCTGGCGATGATCAGGCGGCCTTTCCCAGCAGCGCTTCCTTGAGTTTCCAGTCCGCGGGGTTGGGTCCCAGCCAGATGCGCAGCAGGGCGCTGAAGAACTCGGGCTCCTTGAAAGGCTCGCCCTGGACAACGCCCTTCACCGTGATCACGGTCCCCACGCCTGGAACCCAGTCAATCGTGAATTGTTCGCCCGGCATGAGCCTCTTGTGGTCGGAAAAGATTTGACTCATGCGCATCACGCCAGGAATCAACTTTGAAAAAGCGGCCTTTTCCATGTTGTCTTCCATGCCGCGCGAAAACAGCTTGCCCAGCTCCGACGAGTCAATCTCGCGCAGCATGGTGATGTTCATGCGCTTGGCGCCAGGCATCGCCAACACCTCTTCAGGGGTGCCGGCCTTCTTGGAAAGATAAAGGCCGGCAGTGTAGACCTTGAAGACCGCCTTGTACCGGACGCCCGCCCCGTTGAGCTGCAGCTTGCTGCCGCGAACATCGGTCGTTTCGTCGAACTTGACGCCCGACACCGTCACCTGCGCGAAGGCGGCCGAAGCCAGGAGGAACGCGGCCGCTGCCACCAACAGCCATCGATTGAGCAAACTCATCTGATCTCCTAAAAAAGTACAGTCGTTCGTTTTAGATTTTCGAAGACCGAGGCTGCGGCACACAATAGGGTTTTCGCGTAACGGAATGTTAAGAAAAGGAGCGTGGCCCGTCGCGGCGGCCCGCTTTGCTACACTTTCAACCATGTTCATCCACCGCACCACGATCACAGGGCGTTCGAGCCGGGGAGCTTGGCCCTGGCGTAAGCCTCAATCGGTGCGTTTCTGACTGCACGGGGGCAGCCCGTGCCCCCCGCGCCTCGAAATTTGTCGGGCCGATGAGCCTGATCCCAGAGGCATCATGTTGAATTGAACGCGGCCGCGAGGCCGCCGAGCTTGTGGAGGCTCACCCTTGATCACTGAACTCGAATTCAAGAGCCTTGGCCAGCAGGGCTATAACCGCATTCCCCTGATCGCCGAGGCGTTCGCCGACCTCGAAACCCCGCTGTCGCTTTATCTCAAGCTCGCCCATGCCAAGGGCGGCGGCAAGCACAGCTTCCTGCTGGAATCCGTGGTCGGCGGCGAGCGCTTCGGGCGCTACAGCTTCATCGGCCTGCCGGCCCGCACCCTGCTGCGTTGCAGCGGTTTTGGCGCCGACGCCGTCACGCAGGTCGTCGACAACGGCCAGGTGGTTGAAACGGCTCGCGGCAATCCGCTGGATTTCATCGCCGGCTACCAGCAGCGCTTCAAGGTGGCGCTGCGCCCGGGCCTGCCGCGCTTTTGCGGCGGCCTGGCCGGTTATTTCGGCTACGACACGGTGCGCTACATCGAGAAGAAGCTCGAGAAGAGCTGCCCGCCCGACACGCTCGGCTGCCCCGACATCCTGCTGCTGCAATGCGAGGAATTGGCCGTCATCGACAACTTGTCGGGCAAGCTGTATCTCATCGTCTATGCCGACCCCGGCCAAGCCGAGGCGTACGCCAACGGCAAGAAGCGGCTGCGTGAACTGAAGGAGCAGCTCAAGTACTCGGTCAGCGCACCGGTGATCCGCCAGACCCAGACTTTTCCAGCGGAGCGCGACTTCGCCAAAGCCGATTACCTCGCCGCGGTGGAGCGCGCCAAGGAGCTGATCGCCGCCGGGGACTTCATGCAGGTGCAGGTGGGACAGCGCATCAAGAAGCGCTATACGGAGTCGCCTCTGTCGCTGTACCGGGCACTGCGTTCGCTCAACCCCAGCCCCTACATGTATTACTACCACTTCGGCGACTTCCACGTGGTGGGCGCTTCGCCCGAAATACTGGTGCGGCAGGAGCAGACGCCCGAGGGCCAGAAGATCACCATCCGCCCGCTGGCCGGGACCCGGCCGCGCGGCGCCACGCTGGAGGCCGACAAGACCGTCGAGCAGGAACTGGTCAACGACCCCAAGGAACGCGCCGAACACGTGATGCTGATCGACCTGGCGCGCAACGACATCGGCCGCATCGCCAAGACCGGCACCGTGAAAGTGACCGAGGCTTTCGCCGTGGAGCGCTATAGCCATGTGATGCACATCGTCAGCAACGTGGAGGGCATCCTGCACGACGGGATGACCAGCATCGATGTCCTGAAGGCCACGTTCCCCGCCGGCACGCTGACCGGCGCTCCCAAGATCCATGCGATGGAGCTGATCGATCAGCTCGAGCC
>DATMBW010000549.1:0-7927 GCA_035559095.1 Ramlibacter sp. | reverse complement strand
GTCCGCGTGGAAGACATGGGCCAGAACTACTGGCAGCGGCGCTTCAACGGCGCGCGGCGGGTACTGAACCTGTCCCCGGAAGAGCCGCGGCAAACGCTGAACTGATCCGGCCCTTCGCCGATCCTTGATTCCGCGCGCCCCGGCGGCCTGCCTGCGCGCCGCCGGCGATTATCGTTGCGTGTCCGCGGAGGGCAGCGACATCCTGGCGCGTTGTTGGGCGCGCTGGATGGCCAGCGAAAGCTGCTCGTATCTGGCGCTGCCCGGCGGCAGCTGGTCCAGCAAACGCTTCCAATACGCCGCCGCCTTGCCGAAGTCCTGCGTCTCCCACGCGGCGCTGCCCGCCAGGTCGAGGGCCTGCGGATAGCCGGCATCGAGCGCCAGCGCTTTGTCCACCAAGCGCATCGGCTCTCCGGCAAGGATGCGGCCTTGCACCATGCCGAGCGCTTCGGCGTACTCCACCCAGACGCCCGGGTCATTGGCGGCCTTGGACCTGCCGGAAACCGCCTTGGCATAAGCGGCGGCGGCCTCCCCATAGCGTTGGGCCTCCATGTCCTGCCGCGCCTGCAATATGAGCGAGCGGGGATCCGTTGGCTGGCGGTGCACAAACTGCTTCAGCCCGCCACTGATCGCGGGAGCCCACTCGTCCCACTTGCCAGCCAGGCTGAACGCGAGCGCCGTCAGCGCCACGGCCAGCACGGCGGCGGCGATCCATGGTTTGGCGCGCCCGCCGCCGGTTGGCCCGACCGGCCGGGTGCCGCTCCACGAGATGCTATGGATCACGGCGCAGGCGGCTACTTCGCAACCGGGCCGGCAGGTGGCACCGCGCCCGTGACGGAGGCGACCGGCGCCGGCGCCGGGGTCGCGGCCTTGGCCGGTGCTTCGGCACGGCGCTTGGCCATGGCGTCATCCAGCAGCTTGATGCCGGCCTGCGAGACGGCCATGCCCTTGTTGATCGACTGCTCGAACTGCTGCGGGTTGTGGAAGTGCCCGCCGTTGGCGGCCGACCACCACTCCCAATGGATGTGGGCTTCCGCATGCTTGGCGCGGGCTTCGTTCAACACGGCCGCATCGACGCCCAGGTTCTGGGCGGCCTCGAACTTGTCGACCAGGCGGGTCAACCAGAACTCGGCCTTGCGCATCTTGCCCGTCCACTTGTTCTTGAGCGAGTCGATGCTGTAGACGGCCTGCTTCTCGGTCCAGGTCTTGTGGCAGCCCAGGCAGGCTTCCTTGATGTAGTGCCGGGGCGACGTCTGCCAGTGCGAGGTATAGGTCTTGCCCGTCTTGGCATCCTTCGCCTTGGGCATGTGGCACGAGCTGCACTCCGCGCCCGCCTTCTGGTGCGTGCTGTTGTAGAACACCTCGGCGTCCGGGTGCTGGCCCTTCCACAGGGTGGCGCCCGTGACGGCGTGCTTGAAGTCGCCGAACTTCAGGTCCTTGTAATGCTGCCCGATGTCGTCGACCGCCTTGAGCGGGAAGTGGTTCGTGCGCTGGTCGGCCATCGTGATCGGCTGGCCCGTGGTGGGGTCGAAGCCGGGGTTGCAGTTGTATTCCACGTGGCATTGCGCGCACTGCAGCTTCACGTCGTAGCGGCTGAGCATCGCGATCTTGCGGGTAAAGCCCCGCTCGCCCAATTCCTTGACGTCGATCTTCGCGCCCTTGGGGTCCTTGTGCCACAGCGTGTCCTTTTCCGGACGGGTCAGGGCCTGGATCAGGCCGTCGCGGATGACGCGCGGCTTGGCGGAATGGGGGTCGTGGCAGAAAACGCAATTCAGCGAATGGTTGGTGTCTTTCACGAACTCGTTGACTTTGGACAGGCGGCTCCACTTGGCCTGCGGCTTGGGGTCGCCCATGTAGGCCCAGTCCAGGATGTGGTCGGCCGACTTGCAGGACATGCACACCGGGTTGGCCGCCGCGGCCGTGCCCGGCTTGAACGCCTTGTGCGGCTCACCCGGGAATTCGTCGTTCAGCACGTCCCAGATCTTGAAGTTGCCGCCCATGCGCGTGAGGCCCGACTTGCCCTCCTTGTTGACGAACCGGCCCCCGAAGGCGCGGTCCACCACCACCTGGTCGTACAACGCGAACGCGTGCGAGCGCGGCTCGTTGTGCTCGCGCGTGAAGCCGTGCGGCATCAGCAGCTTGTCCAGCGCACCGCCCGAAGCCACGCCCTTTTCCTTGTGCGCGGTCTTTTCGGTGTTCATGTTGTACATGGTGCGGTACTGGTTCTGGTGGCAGTTGCCGCACGCGGCCGGATCCGTGCTGGTGGCCGGCCGGCCCTTGCCGGCCTTGCGGTGCGCTTCGAGACCCGTGTGGCACGAATCGCAGGCGACGCTCTTGTGCGTCCCCTTCTCGTGAAAGTCCTGGATCGCCTCGTGGCATTCGTAACAGTCCTTCGCGTTGAAGGCCGGGGCCTTCACCTTTGACTTGTCCTGCGCGTGCGCCGCCGCGGCGCCCAACACCAGCGCCAGCATGGCCAGCCACCCAAGGAGCCTCGCCCAAATTTTCGAACCCGACCGATCAAGCATTTGTGATTCCTCGTCCATAGTTCTCGCGCTTTGCAACCCCCGCGATTGCAATGGCCAAGGAATCATGCCGAACACACCCGGTGACGAACCGGGGCGGGTGTGCGCCGAGTTTGATGAGTGTCAAAGTCCGCGACGTATCAGAAAAAGCGCCGTGCTGGGCCCCGCGCCGGATACTCCTGTCGCCGGGGGGGCCACTACGCCGATCGGGGGATTGACAAGCGCAGGCTGCGCGATGCATAGCGCCGCATTGGCCGGGCGCGCAGCCGGCCTTGCATGCCGCTTCAGTCCGGTTTCACGCCCGCCGTCTTGATGACTTTCGCCCACTTCGCGGTCTCGGCCGCGATGAACGCGTCGAACTCGTCGGGCGTTCCGCCGGCCGGTATGGTTCCCATGGCGTCCATCCTTGCGCGCGCTTCGTCGCTGCGGATGATCCGGCCCACTTCGTCCGACATGCGCCGGATGATCTCCTTGGGCGTGGCCGCGGGCGCCAGCATGCCGGCCCAGGTGCTCCCGGTGAATCCGGTGAATCCCTGCTCGATGAAGGTGGGCACTTCGGGCAACACCGCAAGCCGCTTCTCGCTGGCCACGCCGATCAGCCGCACCTTGCCCTGTTTGCCCATGTTGATCAACCCCGTGGCCGCGTCGAAAAAGAGCTGGATCTGCCCGCCCAGCAGGTCCGTGAGAGCCGGCGCGGCGCCGCGGTAGGGGATGTGCACCATGTACGTCCCGGTGATGCTCTTGAACAGTTCGGTGGTGAGGTGCGCCGCGGATCCGTTGCCCGACGAGCCGAAACTCACCTTGCCCGGATGGCTGCGGGCATACGCCACCATCTCTTTGGCGTTCTTGAACGGCGCATCGTTGTTGATCGCCGCCAACAGGGGTGACACACCCATGAGGGACACGCCGGTGAGATCCTTGCGCGGGTCATACGGCAGCTTGGGATACAGCGTCGTGTTGGCGGCATACGCGGCGATCACCACGGCGAACGTGGAGCCATCGGCGGGCGCCTTGGCCAACGCGTCCACGCCGATGATGCTGTTCGCGCCGGGCTTGTTGTCGACGGTGACGGTCTGCTGCAGCCGGTTCTGCAGTCCGACCTGGACGATGCGGGCCATCTGGTCGGTGAAACCGCCGGGCGTATAGGGCACGATGATGCGGATCGGCCGGTTCGGCCAGGCCGGTTGCGCGAACAGGGGCAGGCCGACGCTGGCCGCCGCGCAGGCCGCGCCTTGAACGAAGCGCCGGCGCGAAAAAGTGATCCTGGACATGGGGTTCCTTCCTGCGTACCTGCAACATTCTCAAGCGCCGCCCAGGCGGCCTCAACCGTATTTTCCCCTCCGGCGGGTTCCACTGTGCAAGACGCGGCGCGAGCTGCCCGTGGCTCGGCGGCGACCCGGGAGAACCCTCAGCTCTTGCGTGGCGGCGGCACGTCGGTGCAGGTGCCGTGCGCGACCTCGGCCGCCATGCCGATGCTCTCGCCCAGCGTGGGGTGCGGATGGATCGTCTTGCCGATGTCCACCTCGTCCGCGCCCATCTCGATGGCCAGGGCGATCTCGCTAATCAGGTTGCCCGCATCGGTGCCGACGATGGCGCCGCCGACAATGCGGTGGGTCTGGGCGTCGAACAGCAGCTTGGTGAAGCCTTCGTCGCGCGTGTTGGCAATCGCGCGGCCCGACGCCGTCCAGGGAAAGTGGCCCTTCTTGATGGCGATGCCCTGCGCCTTCGCTTCGTCTTCGGTCAGGCCCACCCAAGCCACTTCCGGGTCGGTATAGGCGACGCTGGGAATGACGCGAGCATTGAAGGCGACCTTCTCGCCGGCGGCCACTTCGGCCGCCACGTGCGCTTCGTGCACCGCCTTGTGCGCGAGCATGGGCTGCCCGATGATGTCGCCGATCGCGAAGATGTGCGGAACGTTGGTGCGCATCTGGATATCGACCGGGATGAAACCGCGCTCCGTGACCCGCACGCCGGCTTTGTCGGCACCGATCTTTCCCCCGTTGGGACTGCGTCCGACGGACTGGAGCACCAGGTCATACATCCGCGGCTCCTTGGGCGCCTGCTCGCCTTCGAAGCGCACCAGGATGCCGTCCTTGGTCGCCTCGGCGCCCACGGTCTTGGTCTTGAGCATGATGTTGTCGAAGCGCGGCGCATTCATCTTCTGCCAGACCCGGACCATGTCGCGGTCCGCGCCCTGCATCAGGCCATCGAGCATCTCGACCACGTCAAGGCGCGCGCCGAGCGTCGAATACACCGTGCCCATTTCCAGCCCGATGATGCCGCCGCCCAGAACCAGCATGCGCTTGGGGACGCCGGGCAGTTCCAGCGCGCCGGTGGAGTCCACCACGCGTGCATCCTCGGGCATGAAGGGCAACCGCACCGCCTGGGAGCCCGCTGCAATGATGCAGTTCTTGAATTTGACGGTCTGCTTCTTGCCCGTCTTCTCCTGTCCGGCTCCGCTGGTTTCCTCGACGCTCAGGTGGAACGGGTCCAGGAACGCGCCGAGGCCGCGTACCACGGTGACTTTGCGCATCTTGGCCATGGCGGTCAGCCCGCCGGTGAGTTTGCCCACCACCTTGGACTTGTGCGCACGCAATTTGTCCAGGTCGATGGTCGGCTTGCCGAAGCCAATGCCCAGCGATTCGAAATGGCTGACCTCGTCCATCACCGCTGCCACGTGCAGCAGCGCCTTGGACGGAATGCAGCCGACGTTCAGGCAGACGCCACCCAGGGTGGCATAGCGTTCGACCAGCACGACCTTCATCCCGAGGTCCGCGGCGCGGAAGGCGGCCGAGTAGCCGCCGGGCCCCGCGCCGAGCACCAGCATGTCGCATTCGAGGTCGGCGCCGCCAGCGTACGAGGGTACAGGTTGAGCGTTCGGCGTTGGGCGTTCGGCGGAACGAGGTTCACGCTCAACGCCCGACGCTGAACGCTGAACTACTTCCCGTTCACGCTCAACGCTCGACGCCGAACGCTCAACCTCTGCTTGCAGCACCGCAAGCACCGAACCGGCGCTCACTTTGTCCCCAAGCTTGACCTTCAGCTCCTTGACCACGCCCGCATGGGTCGATGGAATTTCCATCGACGCCTTGTCGCTTTCCACTGTGACCAGCGACTGCTCGGCGTTGATTGCGTCACCCGGCTTGACCAGGAGCTCGATCACGGACACTTCCGCGACGTCGCCGATGTCCGGCACCTTCACCTCGACCAGGCTCATTTGGCGTCCTTCATTTTCAGGGTGAACACGTCGAAAGGAGCGGCCGAGTTGCGGTCGAACTCGCAGCCCGCGGCGATGCCGGCTTCGGCAACTTCGCGCGCGGTCTTGGACTTGGCGTAGATCGCATGCATGGCGCCCAGCGCGAAGCTGCGGCCCGAGCCGATGCCCCAGAACTCCTTGAATTCGAACACCTCGCGGTAGCTGTAAAGGCCGTAGATGCCGGTGGCGTTGGCGATGACCACGCTGAACTGGCTGGACTCGTAGGGATCGCTGTCCTCCTCCTTGGTCTGCAGGAAAAAATTCTCCTTCAGGTAGGGGTGCAGCTTGGTGAACGTGTCGAAGACCTCGTCCCGGCTGTTGAGCTTGAGGATCTCGCGCGGCATGGAGCCGATCGCCTTGCGCAGCACCGGAAAGTGCGCCACCGTTCCGGCCATGCCCAGATAGCTCACCCCCGCATCCGTTTCGACCTTGAAGATCTTGGTGTTGTCCTCGAAACGGTTGGCCAGCCGGGTGTCTCCGAACGTGACGAGCGTGTCCGCCGCAATCGCGATGTGCCCCGCTTTTCTTACCACCACAACAGTTGTCATTGCGAACGCTCCGGATTCGTCGTTATACAGAACGCTTCGCGTTCTTGTTTTTCATAGCATCGTGCGGCGGAAATCCGCCAGGATGGCGCCCAGGTACGCGTTGAAACGGGCCGCCGCCGCGCCGTCGATGACGCGGTGGTCCCATGACAACGACAGCGGCAGCATCAGCCGGGGCTGGAACTGCTTGCCGTCCCAGACCGGCTCGGTCCGGCTCCTGCAGACGCCAAGGATAGCCACTTCCGGCGCATTGATGATGGGCGTGAAGTAGCGCCCGCCGATGCCGCCCAACGAAGAAATCGTGAACCCCGCTCCCGACATGTCGGCCGGGCTCAGCTTGCCGTCGCGCGCCTTGCCCGCCAGTTCGCCCATTTCCTGGCTGATCGCCAGCACACCCTTGCGGTCCGCGTCCTTGATCACGGGCACCACCAGCCCGCTGGGCGTGTCGGCGGCAAAACCGACGTGGTAGTACTGCTTGAGCACCAGCTGGTCGCCCTCCAGCGACGCGTTGAAGTCGGGAAATTTCTTCAGCGCGGCCACGCAGGCCTTGATGAGAAAAGCCAGCATCGTGACCTTGACCCCGCTCTTCTCGTTTTCCTTGTTGAGCTGGACGCGGAAAGCTTCGAGATCGGTGATGTCGGCGTCGTCGTGATTGGTGACGTGCGGGATCATCACCCAGTTGCGGTGCAGGTTGGCCCCGCTGATCTTCCTGATGCGGCCCAATTCCTTGCGCTCGATGGGACCATACCGGGCGAAATCCACCTTGGGCCACGGCAGCAGGCCCAGGGCTTCCCCACCGCCGCCGCCGGCCGGCGCCTTCGCGGCCGCCTTGGTGCTCGTGTCGCCCCGCATCACGGCCTTGGTGAATTCGTGGACGTCCTCCTGGGTGATGCGGCCCTTGGGACCCGTGCCCTGCACTTCCTCGAGCGGCACGCCCAGCTCGCGCGCGAACTTGCGCACCGAGGGCGAGGCGTGGGGCAGGCGCCCTGCCGGTGCGGCGGGCTCGTAAGGGGGCAGTCCCGCGGTGGGCGACTTGCGTTCGATCCGGACCGCCTCGCCGGTGCCCGCCGCCGGAGCCGGGGGTTGCTGCGCCGCAGGCGATGGTGCCGCGGTGGCTTCGGCGCGCGCCGTGGCGCCTTCGAGTATCGCGATCAGGTCGCCGGCATTGACCTTGTCACCCAGCTTGACCTTGAGTTCCTTGACGGTGCCGCCCGTCGACGATGGAATTTCCATCGAGGCCTTGTCGGACTCCACCGTGATCAGCGACTGCTCGGGCTTGACCACATCGCCCGGTTTGACCAGCAACTCGATCACGGCAACGTCCTTGAAGTCGCCGATGTCGGGGACGCGCACCTCGATCGGCCCCGCACGTTGCAGACGCTGCACCTCCTGAGGGGGCTGCGGCGCCGGTGGTGGTGGGGGTGGGGGGGAGCTCGTTTGTCCGCCCGAAGGGGCTGCCGCAGTGGTGCTGTCAAGCACCACAAGGACCGACCCTTCGCTCACCTTGTCACCGAGCTTGACCTTGAGCTCCTTGACCACGCCCGCCGACGACGAGGGAATCTCCATCGAAGCCTTGTCCGATTCGACCGTCACCAACGATTGCTCGG
>DATMBW010000548.1:0-2044 GCA_035559095.1 Ramlibacter sp. | reverse complement strand
GGAAATCGTGGCGCGCTACGTGACCCGCATCATTGCCTTCGACAGTGGCGAGATCATTGCCGACGGACCTCCAGCAAGCGTGCTTGGCAACGCCCGGGTCCAGGAATTCGTGGTCGGCCATCAGCCCGATGCGAATGCCGTTGCTGGAGAAACCGCATGAACGCCGCTCTCGAAATTCGCTCGCTCAACGTGGCCATTGACCGCATCCCGGTACTGCGCGATGTCTCGCTTGACGTGCCCGCGGGCAAGATGGTCGGTTTGATCGGCCGCAACGGTGCCGGCAAGACCACGTTGATGCGCGCCATCATGGGCTTGCTGCCTTTTCAGGCGGCGCGCATTGCCGCCGGCGACGACGACCTGCAGCGATTGGCGCCCTACAGGCTGGCGCGCCGGGGCATCAGCTATATGCCGGAAGATCGGCGGTTGATCGCCGCCCTGACGGTCGAAGAGAACATCTTGCTGCCGGCCTGGGCCAACCACATCCCGCAGGCAAACAAGCGCCTGTCCTGGATCTATGGGCTGATGCCCGAAGTCGCCGAGTTCCGCGAGCGCCGCGCCATGCTGCTGTCGGGAGGTCAACAAAAACTGGTCGCCCTGGCGCGCGCCCTGATGCCCGGAACCAATCTGCTGCTGCTCGACGAACCCTTCGAGGGCGTGGCGCCGGTGCTTTCGCGCCGACTGGTCGAAGTCATCGGCAGGCTGCGCCAGGAAGGACTGTCGGTGCTGCTGTCCGAGTCGGACCACACCCACAGCGCCCATCTGGTCGATCTGGTTTACCGCATCGAGCGCGGTGTCGTGAGCATCGGCTGACATTTCTGGAAAGGACTCATCATGTCGCAATTCAGTTTCGAAACCGCGCCCAAAATCATCTGCGAGCAGGGTGGCGCCGATCGCCTGGGCGAGATCGCCGCGGCCCTGGGCGTCAGCCGCGTGTTTGTGGTTACCGACGCGGGCCTCGTCAAGGCGCGGCTTCTCGACGGCGCCCTGGCCTCGCTGGCCGCTCGCGGGGTGCAGGCCACGGTGTTTTCCGAGGTGCTGGCAGACCCGCCCGAACTCAGCGTCCAAGCCGCGGTGGACGCGGCCCGCGCGGCCGGTGTGGACGGCGTCGTCGGTTTTGGCGGCGGCAGCTCGCTGGACACCGCCAAACTCGTGGCCCTGCTGGTACGCACGCCGCAGGCGCTGCCGGATATTTACGGCATCGGTTTGGCGCGCGGCCCGCGCCTGCCGCTGGTTCAGGTGCCGACGACCGCCGGCACCGGGTCCGAAGTGACACCAATCTCGATTCTGACCACTCCCAGTCACGAAAAGAAGGGCGTCGTCTCGCCCCTGCTCTACCCGGACGTGGCGCTGCTCGACAGCCGCCTGACGCTCGGTCTGCCGCCGGCAGTGACGGCGATGACGGGTGTCGATGCCATGGTGCATGCGATCGAGGCTTTCACGACGCGGCTGAAGAAGAATCCGCTGTCCGACGCGCTGGCGATCAAGGCGCTGCAACTGCTCTACCCCAACCTGCCGGCGGCCGTGAACGACGGCAAGGACGCCACCGTGCGCGAGAACATGTTGCTCGGCTCGCTGTTTGCCGGCATGGCCTTTGCCAACGCGCCGGTCGGAGCGGTGCATGCGCTGGCCTATCCGCTCGGTGGCCATTACGGACTGCCGCACGGCCTGACGAACTCGTTGGTGCTCGGGCCGGTGCTGGAGTTCAATTCATCGGCGGCACAGGGCCTTTATGCGCAGTTGGGCCGCGCCATCCTGCCGGACCTGGCAGGCGCCGGCGACCAGGCGGCGGCGATTGCCTTTGTAGCTGCCATCCGCGCGCGCGTGGCCGCCATGCCTTATGCGCAGACGCTGCGCGACGCCGGTGTCAAGCAAGGCGACCTGCAGATGCTCGCCGAGGACGCCATGAAGGTGCAACGTCTGCTGGTGAACAACCCGCGTGATGTCGCCTACGAAGACGCACTGGCGATGTACCGGATGGCGTACTGAATGGTCAGAGTTCCAGCAGCGTCTTGAAGCCGCCCCAGAACATGCGCTTGCCGTCGAA
>DATMBW010000547.1:0-2681 GCA_035559095.1 Ramlibacter sp. | reverse complement strand
ACGCCAGTCGCGGGCCAGCAGCAGCTCGATGTGGGTGTTGCCGGGGGTGACCCTGGCGGCACGTTCGAGCCACGCGATGGCGCGTTCGAAGGCTCGCGCGCGGTGGGCGATGTCGATGACGCGGGCGAGCACTTCAGGATTGTCTCCGTCCAGGGCCACGGCCTTGTCGGAATATTCCATGGCGTCCTTGAACTGGTTCTGGCGCGCCAGCAGAAAAGCCAGTTCGGTCACGGCCACGGGCCACTCGGGCGCGACCTCGACGGCCTTGCGGGCGGCCTGCTGGGCGGCCTGGGGGTTCCCGGCGGCTTCGGCCAGCCGCATGCCCATCAGATAGACCCGCGGATCGTGGGGAGAGGACTTCCGTGCGGCATTGAGCCGTTGCGCGGCTTCGGGCAGCTTCCCGCCGTTGATGAGGTGCTGGACGGTGTGCAGGCGCTTGACCAAAGGGTCGGTGGGGGTCGCGGTCGAGGTCGAGGTCATGACGTGGGGAAGTGGGCCGAACCCGGCATTATCGGCGACGCGCGGCATTCGGTGGCACAATCTGCCCCTGCAACCAGGGCCCTTCCAGCCACAGTCGCATCCGCCATCCGGTTCAGCCGTGTCGCGGAAGGTTTTCTACAACCAGCCAATGTCTCCTGCAGGGAGGCGGAAAGTCAGCGCATGAGCGAGACCAGCACCGTCTACACGGCCTACCAGGGCAATTCCTATCTCTTCGGCGGCAATGCGCCATACGTCGAGGAGATGTACGAGAACTACCTCGCCAATCCGACCAGCGTGCCCGACACGTGGCGCGAATACTTCGATGCCCTGCAGCACGTGCCTGCCGCCGACGGCAGCAATGCCAAGGACGTGCCGCACTTGCCGGTCGTCAACGCGTTCGCCGAGCGCGCCAAGCAAGGCGGCATCAAGGTTGTTTCCAGTGGCGAAGTCGAAATGGGGCGCAAGCGCACCGCGGTGCAGCAGCTCATCGCCGCTTACCGTAACGTCGGCAGCCGCTGGGCCGACCTGGATCCGCTCAAACGCGCCGAGCGCGAAAAGATTCCCGAGCTCGACGCGGCCTTTTACGGTTTCAGCGATGCCGACCAGGAGGTGGTGTTCAACATCAGCAACACCTTCTTCGGCAAGGAAACCATGTCGCTGCGCGAACTCATCAACGCGTTGCGCGAAACCTATTGCGGCGCAATCGGCGCCGAGTACATGTACATCAGCGATCAGGTCAAGAAGCGCTGGTGGCAGCAGAAGCTCGAATCGATCCGCAGCAAGCCGAACTTTCCGGTCGAGAAGAAAAAGCACATCCTGGACCGCGTCACCGCGGCCGAAGGCCTGGAGCGTTTCCTGCACACCAAGTACGTGGGCCAGAAACGGTTTTCACTCGAGGGCGGGGAAAGTTTCATCGCGGCCATGGACGAATTGATCCAGGAAGCCGGCGTCAAGGGCGTCCAGGAAATCGTCATCGGCATGGCGCACCGTGGCCGCCTCAACGTGCTGGTCAATTCGCTGGGCAAGATGCCGGCCGACCTGTTCGCCGAGTTCGACCACACGGCACGGGAAGACCTGCCGTCCGGCGACGTCAAGTACCACCAGGGCTTCAGCTCCGACGTGACCACGCGCGGCGGCCCGGTCCACCTGAGCCTGGCCTTCAACCCGTCGCACCTGGAAATCGTCAATCCCGTGGTCGAAGGCTCGGTGCGCGCCCGCATGGACCGCCGCGCCGACCCGCAGGGCAAGCAGGTGCTGCCGGTGCAGGTGCACGGCGACGCCGCCTTCGCGGGGCAGGGGGTGGTGATGGAAACGCTGGCGCTGGCCGAGACGCGGGGCTACTTCACCGGCGGCACCGTGCACATCGTGATCAACAACCAGATCGGCTTCACCACCAGCGATCCGCGCGACAGCCGCTCCACGCTGTACTGCACCGATGTGGTCAAGATGATCGAGGCGCCGGTACTGCACGTGAACGGCGACGACCCCGAGGCCGTCGTCCTGGCGACCCAGCTGGCGCTGGAGTACCGCATGGAGTTCGCCAAGGACGTGGTGGTGGACATCGTGTGCTTCCGCAAGCTCGGCCACAACGAGCAGGACACCCCCTCGCTGACCCAGCCGCTGATGTACAAGAAGATCAACGCCCACCCCGGCACCCGCAAGCTCTACGCGGACAAGCTGGCTGCCCAGGGGCTTGGCGACACGCTGGGCGACGACATGGTCAAGGGCTACCGCGCCGCCATGGACGCGGGCAAGCACACCTCGGCCCCGGTGCTAACCAACTTCAAGAGCAAATACGCGGTGGACTGGACCCCGTTCCTCGGCAAGAAGTGGACCGACAACGCCGACACGGCGATCCCGATGGCCGAGTGGAAGCGGCTGGCCGCGAAGATCACGGCCATCCCGCCTGAATTCACGCCGCACCCGCTGGTCAAGAGAGTGCTGGATGACCGCGCCGCCATGGGCCGCGGCGAGGCCGGCGTGGACTGGGGCATGGGCGAGCACATGGCCTTCGCCTCGCTGGTGGCCAGCGGCTACCCGGTGCGGCTCTCGGGCGAAGACAGCGGACGCGGCACGTTCAGCCACCGCCACGCCGTGCTGCACGACCAGAAACGCGAGAAGTGGGACGTCGGTATCTACACCCCGCTGGAAAACGTCGCCGAGAACCAGGCCCCGTTCACCGTGATCGACTCGATCCTGTC
>DATMBW010000546.1:0-10080 GCA_035559095.1 Ramlibacter sp. | reverse complement strand
CACAACCCGGTGCAGGACATGTACCTGCGCGTGGTGGAGAACAAAGAGAACAAGGTGATCGGCGTTGCCGCCAAGGCGCTGGCCGATTCGGGCGCCGGCTGCAAAATGGGCTGAACACCCGCCCACCCGATAAACTGTCATGCCGGGCTTTGACCCGGCATCCATGCCTCTGCGTTCCCAGATGGATGCCGGACTTGGTCCGGCATGAGAATTTCCTGCGCCCATGACTCTCGCCACCTACCTGCTCTATGTCGCCGCGGTCGCCTTGCTGATCGTGACGCCAGGTCCGACCATGCTGATGTGCATGACCAATTCCCTGAACCACGGAACGCGCCATGCCATGACCTCGGTGGCAGGCGCGGCAACCGCGCTGCTGGCAGTGATGGCCCTGTCCGCCATGGGCCTGGGCGCCCTGCTGGCCACCTCCGAAACCGCGTTCACGGCGGCCAAGCTCGCGGGCGCCGCTTACCTGATCTGGCTGGGCATCAGGACGTTCCGCAGCAACACCGTGCTGCATCTCGACGGCAAGGCCCCCGCCCCTGAGCGCCGGTCCTTCTACTTGCAGGGATTGCTCGTGGGCGCGAGCAATCCCAAGGCGGTGCTGTTCTTCGCCGCGTTCTTCCCGCAGTTCCTGGACCCGGCGTTGCCCGTCGTGCCGCAATTCGCCATCCTGGCCGGCACGTTCGTGGCCCTGGAGTTCGCGGTGCTCACGCTGTGCGCGCTCGGCGTGGCGCGCCTGCTGCCGCTGCTGCGTTCGAGTGGTCCGGTGCGCTGGATCAACCGCGCCTGCGGCGGCCTGTTCACGTTAATGGGCGGCTTGCTGCTGCTCACTCGCCGCTCAACCTGATGGACCTCGCAAATTTCCTCATCCAGCTGCTCAATAGCGTGCAGTACGGCTTGCTGCTGTTCATGCTGGCGGCGGGCCTGACGCTGATCTTCGGCATCATGGGCGTCGTCAATCTGGCCCATGGCAGCTTCTACATGCTGGGGGCCTACCTCGCCTGGTCGCTCTCCAGCATGACGGGCAGCTTCGCCCTGGCCCTGATCGGAGGCGCCGTGCTGTCGGTGGCCTTCGGCCTGGTGCTGGAACGGCTGCTGTTTCGTTACTTCTACCACCGCGACCACCTGGACCAGGTGCTGCTGACGTTCGGGTTGATCTACATTTTCGAAGAGACCCGCTCGATCCTGTGGGGCGACGACGTCCACGGCGTGAAAATACCCGACTTGCTGGCCGCGTCCGTTCCGCTTACTGAAAATCTGTCGTATCCGGTGTACCGCCTGTTCATATCGGGCGTGTGTGTCGCACTCGCCCTGGGGCTTTACCTGCTGATCTCCCGTACCCGGCTGGGCATGAAAATCCGCGCGGGCGCCTTCAACCGCCCCATGACCGAGGCCTTGGGTATCAACATCAAGCTGATCCATGCGATCGTGTTCGCGATCGGCGTCGCCCTCGCCACGGTGGCGGGCATGGTCGCCTCGCCGATCTCCAGCGTCTATCCCAACATGGGCTCGCAGGTCCTCATCATGTGCTTCGTGGTGGTGGTGATCGGCGGCATCGGCTCGGTGCGCGGCGCCCTCATTTCCGCGCTGCTCGTCGGCCTGGTCGACACCTTCGGCAAGGTGCTGCTTCCCGCCTTGGCCGGCATGCTGGTCTACGTGCTGATGGCCGCGGTGCTGCTGTGGAAGCCCGAAGGGTTGTTCAAGCAATGAGCAGCGCCAAAGCCAACCTGGAAACGCTGCCGCGCAGCCTGCAGTTCGTGCTGGCGCTCGGCTTCCTGGCGCTCGCGGCGTTTCCCTTCGTCGGCACCGACTTCTATGCGCAGATGGTGTCGCGGATGATGATCCTGGCCATTTTCGCCATGAGCCTGGACCTGCTGCTGGGCGTGACGGGCCTGGTGTCGCTCGGCCATGCCGCATTCTTTGGCCTGGCCGGTTACGCGCTGGCTTTCGTCACGCCGGCCGGGGAACCGGTCAGCCTGTGGTGGACGCTGCCCGCGGCGGTCGCCGCTTCAGGGATCGCGGCCCTGGTGATCGGCTTCTTCGTGGTTCGCACCCATGGCATCTACTTCATCATGGTGACCATGGCGTTTGCGCAAATGGTGTTCTTCCTGTTTTTCGACAACAAGGTCCTCGGCGGCTCCGATGGCCTCTACGTGAACTTCAAGCCCCAGGCGGGACTCTTCGACCTCGAGAACAAGCTGGTTTTCTACTACTTCACGCTGGCGGTGCTGCTGCTGGTGTACGCCTTCCTGCGCCGGTTGCTCTGGAGCCCGTTCGGGCGGGTCCTGGCGGGCATCCGCGTGAATGAGCACCGCATGCGCGCCATGGGCTACCGCACCTTTCGGTACAAGCTCACGGCCTTCAGCCTGGCCGGTGCCCTGGCGGGACTCGCGGGCTACCTCTGGGGCGCGCAGACCGGCTACATCAACCCGGAGCTCATGGGCTTTCACATGAGCGCGCACGCCATCATGATGGTCATCCTCGGTGGCATGGGCAACTTCGCCGGCGCGATCGTCGGCGCCTTTGCCTTCGAGTACCTGCTGCACGAATTCAAGGACCTGCCCACCGTCGGGGCCGTTCATCTCGGCAAGCACTGGCAGCTCTGGATGGGAATGTTCATCGTGCTGGTCGTGGCATTCGCGCCGCGAGGCCTGCTCGGCATGGTGGAGCGGCTGTCGCGGCTCAAGGAGCGCATCCGTGAATGAGCCCCTGCTTTCCGCCAGACAGGTTACCAAGCTCTTCGGTGGCCTGGCTGCCGTCAATCAAGTGTCGGTCGACCTGTGGCAAGGCCGCATCCATGCAGTCATCGGCCCGAACGGCGCCGGCAAATCCACGTTGACCAACCTGCTGTCGGGCGACCTGACGCCCACGACCGGCACGGTCATCCTCGGCGGCGAAAACGTCACCGGCTGGTCACCCGAGAAGATTTCGCGCGTGGGGCTGGGGCGCAGCTACCAGAAGACCAACATCTTCCTGCCGTTCACCGTGTGGGAGAACGTACGGCTGGCGGCCCAGTCGCGCACCCCCCATGCCGCGCGCTGGCTCAACCGCGCCACGGGTTTCGGCGCCATCAACGACCGGGCCAGCCGGGCGATCGAGCTTGCCGGCTTGCAGGACCGCTCGCACCAGATCGCCGGCACCATCAGCCACGGCGAGCAGCGCCAACTCGAAATCGCGATGACGCTCGCGACCGATCCCAAGGTACTCCTGCTGGACGAGCCGCTCGCCGGCATGGGCGTCGCCGAAGCGCAGCGGATGGTCGACCTGCTGCTCAAGCTGAAGGCCGGGCATGCGATGATGCTGGTGGAACACGACATGGACGCGGTGTTCGCACTGGCCGACCACCTCACCGTGATGGTCAACGGCCAGGTCATCGCCAGCGGCAAGCCGGCCGACGTCCGCGCGGATGCGGGCGTGCAATCGGCCTACCTGGGCGAGGAGCATTGATGCGCCACCGCCGTGTCTTCAATTCGACGGAGGATCGGTCATGAGCGAACTCCTCATCGACGCCAGGGCCCTCCACACCTATTACGGCGCCAGCCACATCCTGCGCGGCATCGACTTCACGGTGGCGCCGGGCGAAACCATCGGCCTCATGGGCCGCAACGGCATGGGCAAGAGCACCCTGCTCAAGACCCTGATCGGCCACGTCAAGCCGCGTGCCGGCAGTGTGAGCATCACGGGCAAGGACATGACGGGGCGGCCTTCCTACGAAATCGCCCAGCGGGGCATCGCCTATGTGCCGGAAGGACGCGGCATCTTCGGCAACCTGAGCGTCGTCGAAAACCTCAAGATGGCCGCGCGACCCGGCACCCGCGGGCAGCGCGACTGGACCTACGAGCGCGTGCTGGAGACCTTCCCCCGGCTCAAAGAGCGCCTGGGCCACGGCGGCCAGCAGCTCTCCGGCGGCGAACAGCAGATGCTGACCATCGGACGCGCGCTCATGACCAACCCCGACGTGCTGATCCTGGACGAAGCCACCGAGGGCCTGGCGCCCTTGATCGCGCGCGACATCTGGAACATCTGCGCGCTGATCCGCCAGTCCGGCATTTCCAGCGTGATCGTCGACAAGAACTGGAAGCACGTCACGCAGATCACCGATCGCAACGTGATTCTGGTCAAGGGCGAAATCGTCTTCGCCGGCACCTCGGACGAGCTGCGGTCCAGGCCCCAGCTGCTGGATCAGTACCTGGGCGTGTAACGGGGCCGCGGTTCAGTCCGGGCAGCTCAGCCCTTCACCGCTCACGTGCTCCCCCAGGAAATCGAGAAAGCTGCGCACGGCCGGCACCAGCCCGCGCCGCGACGCAAACACGGCATGGATCGTGCCGGGCTTGGGGGCCCAGCCGGGAAGCACCGGCGCGAGCTGCCCCTGCCGCAGTTCGCGGCGGCACATGTAGTCCGGCAAGATGCACATCCCCCTGCCCTGGAGCACTGCGAACTTGAGCGTCAGCATGTCGTCCGCCGTGTAGCAGGGCCGGTGCTGAAAGTCGAACTCGCGCCCGTCGGGCCCCAATAGAGTCCAGCTGGCTCGACCATCGACGGCGGACATCGCCAAGGTCGAAAGGCGCTGCAGGTCATCCACCGTGGCGGCATTTCCCTCGCGCTGCAGCTGTACGGGACTGGCAACAAGCAGCCCCTGTGTGATGCCCAGGTTTTTCACCACGAGGCTGCCGCTGTCTTCCAGCGTGGGACGCACCCGCAGTGCCACGTCGATGCCGTCTTGCACCAGGTCGACCACGCGGTTGCTCACCTGCATGTCCACCCGGACCTGCGGATAGCGCTCAAGAAACAGCGGCACCAACGGACCCACCGTGGACTGGGCCAACGTGACGGGACAGGTCACGCGGATCGTGCCGCGGGGCTCGTTGCGCACGACGGCAACCGCCTCGGACGCCGCCTCGGCTTCTTCGCGGACGGCGACGCAATGCCGGTGGTACAGCTCGCCCGCCGCCGTGAGGGAGAGCTTGCGGGTCGTGCGTTGCAAGAGCCGAACGCCCAGCCTGGCCTCGAGCTCGGCGACCCGGCGCGACAGTTTGGATTTGGGCAGGCCGAGGGCTCTGCCGGCTGCGGCAAATCCGCCGCGGTCCACCACCTCGGCGAAATAAAACATGTCGTTGAGATCTTGCATTTGGCCCGATGATTGTCCTGTTGGCAGGACAATCTATCCCGAAATTGCCGTCTTATCAATCATTCGATCCATCTCCACAATCATTACCAGGCTGAACCCGGCCCCAAACAGGAGAAAGATCCATGAAACTGCTTCACATCGATTCGAGCCCGCTGGGCGGCAACTCGGTTTCCCGCCAACTCACGCAGCGCATCGTCGCGCAATGGCGCGCCACCCACCCCGGCACCGTGGTCGAGTACCTCGACCTGGCGGCAGACGCGCCCAGTCACCTGTCCGCCGACTCGCTTGGATTTCGCGCCGGCCCCAACGCCGAAGGCTTGAGCGATGTCCAGCGCCGCGAAAACGCCATTTCGGAAAAACTGGTGAGCCAGTTCATGGCGGCCGACGTGATCGTGGTGGGCGCACCCATGTACAACTTCTCGGTGCCAAGCCAGCTTAAGGCCTGGATCGACCGCGTCGCTCAGGCGGGCCGCACCTTCACCTACACCGAACAGGGCCCGAAGGGCCTGGCCGGCGGCAAGACCGTGATCGTCGCGTCGACGCGTGGCGGCATCTATTCCACCAACCCCGCGTTGGCCGGGCTGGATCACCAGGAGAGCTACCTGAAGACCGTGTTCGGCTTCTTCGGCATCACTGACGTGCAATTCGTGCGGGCCGAGGGCGTGGCGATGGGCGACGCCGCCAAGGCGCAGGCAATAAGCGCCGCCAACGCGGTCATCAGATCGCTGTCGGCGGCGCCGGCCAGCCAGCCCGAGGAAGCACTGGCCGCCTGAGGGACCCCCTCTAGAACGGCCTGCGACCGCAGGCCGTCTTGTTGCTCGCCCTATTTGCGCAGGTAGATCTGGTCGAAGGTGCCGCCGTCGGCGAAATGTTCCTTGTCGGCTTTGCCCCAACCGCCGAAGGCCTCCTCGATGGTGAACAGCTTGAGCGTCGGGAACTGGCGCGCGTACCTGGCCTGCGCAGTCTTCGAGATCGATGGCCGGTAGAAGTGCTTGCCGGCGATGTCCTGGCCCTCTTCGGTATAGAGGAAATTCAGGTACGCCTCGGCCACCGCGCGCGTGCCCTTGCGATCCACGTTGCGGTCCACCAGAGCGACCGGCGGCTCGGCGAGGATGCTGATCGAGGGGTAAACCACGGCGAGTTTGCCGGCGAATTCCTTTTGCAGCAGATGGGCCTCGTTCTCCCATGAAACGAAAACATCGCCTTGCCCGCGCTGGGCGAAGCTGATCGACGCGCCGCGCGCTCCCGTATCCAGCACAGGCACGTTACCGTAGAGCCTGGCCATGAATTCCCTGGCCCTGGCCTCGGTGCCGTACTTGCGCCTGGCGAACTCCCAGGCGGCAAGATAGTTCCAGCGGGCGCCGCCCGAGGTCTTGGGGTTGGGCGTGATCACGCCGACGCCCGGCTTGACCAGGTCGTCCCAGTCCTTGATCCCCTTGGGGTTGCCATGGCGAACCACGAGCACGATCGTGGAACTGTAGGGCGAGGAGTTGTGCGGCAGGCGCTTTTGCCAATCCTTGGGCAGCCACTGTCCGTGGCTGTGCAGTGCGTCGATATCACCCGCCAGGGCGAGAGTCACCACGTCGGCGTCGAGGCCGTCGATCACGGAGCGTGCCTGCTTGCCCGAGCCGCCGTGCGACTGCCCGATCGCGACGTCCTGGCCGGTCCGTGACTTCCAGTGCCGCGCGAAGGCCTGGTTGAATTCTGCGTAGAGCTCGCGAGTCGGGTCGTACGACACATTGAGCAGCGTCACCTGCCGGGCAAGGCACGGCAGGGCCGCGAGCGATAAATGCCCCGTGACGGCGACAGCCGGGAGAATCTTGATAAAGTCGCGGCGTTGGTTCATGGGCTTCGTTGCGTTCTTCCAGGATCGGACTGCCAATTCTGGAAGCCCGGCGGCGAAACCCGAACGATCAAGTTGTCACTTGTTTATTCGAACAAGCTTATTGCCATATACATCCGGAGAAGCGTCCCATGGCTCGTACCGTCCACTGCGTCAAGCTCGGCAAGGAAGCTGAAGGGCTCGATTTCCCCCCCTACCCCGGCGAACTCGGGAAGCGGATCTACCAGAACGTGAGCAAGCAGGCCTGGGCCGATTGGCTCAAGCACCAGACCATGCTGGTCAACGAAAACCGGCTGAACCTGGCCGACCAGCGCGCCCGCCAGTACCTGGCGCGCCAGATGGAGAATCACTTCTTCGGCGCCGGTGCCGACGTGGCGCAAGGCTACGTGCCCCCCACCAAGTAGGTCCTGGAGCACTGCGGACCCGCCGTTGTGAGCGAGCCGGTCGAGTGGCTGCCGGACGGCACGCCGCGCAGCCCGCGCTTCGACGACATCTACCGCTCGGCGGCCGGCGGGCTTGAACAGGCCCGCCATGTCTTCCTGCGCGGTTGCGGCCTGCCCGACGCCTGGGCTGGGCGACCGCAATGGCGAATCCTGGAAACCGGTTTTGGCCTGGGCCTGAACTTCCTGGCCGCGTGGCGGGCCTGGAAAGATGACCCACAGCGCCCCGGCTTGCTGCACTTCGTATCCAGCGAAGGCTGGCCGGTCGCGAAGTCCGACCTGCTGCGCAGCGCAGCGCCCTATCCCGAACTCGCACCCCTGGCGCAGGCGCTGGCCGAGCAATGGTTCGGCCTGCTCGCGGGCGTGCACCGGATGGCGTTCGAGGAAGGCCGCGTGCTGCTCACCTTGTTCGTTGGCGACGTCAAAGCGGCCTTGCGCCAGCAGCCGTTCAATGCCGACTCGATTTTTCTGGACGGCTTCGATCCGCGGCGCAACGAGGCGATGTGGGAGCTCCAGACGCTCAAGGCCGTCGCGCGGCATTGCCGGCGCGGCACCCGGCTGGCCACGTGGACCGTGGCCGGCGACGTGCGGCGCGCGCTGGCCCAGTGCGGCTTCGTGACCGGGACGACCGACGGCCTGGCGCCCAAGCGCCATTGCCTGAAGGGCGAATTCGCGCCGGCGTGGGAACCCAAGGGGCAGCGGCCCGAGGCGGCGGCGCTGCCGCGCCACTGCGCGGTGGTGGGATCCGGTCTCGCGGGGGCCTCGGTCGCAGCGAGCCTGGCGCGCCGTGGCTGGCGAGTCACCGTGCTCGACGCGGCCGATGCCCCCGCCGCCGGTGCTTCGAGTCTGCCGGCCGGCCTGCTGGCGCCGCATTTCTCGGTCGACGACAACCTGCTGTCGCGGCTGAGCCGCAGCGGCGTGCGTGCCACCTTGCTGCAGGCAGGAACGCTGTTGCGGCAAGGGCTGGATTGGCAATTCACGGGCGTGCTCGAGCACCGGATTCGCGACGTGACCGGCGTTATGCGTGCACCGCGGACAAGCCCTGACGCGGCGCTGGACTGGTGCCGCAGCGCCGATGCGCAGCACAAAGCCGCGGCTCAACTCGACACCGGTGCCGTGGCCTTCTGGCACAGGCAAGCCGCCTGGATCAAGCCGGCCGCGCTGGTCGAGGCCTGGCTGGCGCAACCCGGCATCGCTTGGCGCGGCAGGGCCAGGGTAGACCGCGTCGTTCGCACCGACGGCGGCTGGCGCCTCGTCGACGCGCACGGCCGCGACCTGGAGACATGTGACCTGGTCGTCATCGCCGCTGGATACGACAGCGCGGATTTGCTGCCGGCCGCGCTGGCATTGCAGCCCGTGCGCGGCCAGGTGTCGTGGGGCATCGAGGACGCGCGGCAGAATTTGCCGCCGTTTCCGGTCAACGGCAACGGCCACTTCATTCCCCATGTTCCGATCGGCGCCGGGACGGCCTGGTTCTGCGGCTCGACCTACGGCCGCGGCGAGACGGATCTGGCGCCGCGCAAGGCCGACCACCAGGAAAACCTGACGCGCATGGGCTCGCTTCTGCCGGCGGTGGAGCAGCAACTGGCCGCTGCGTTTTCCAGCCGCGCGGTCAAGGCCTGGACCGGAGTGCGCTGCGCATCGGCGGACCGGCGGCCCCTGGTGGGCGAGCTCGCGCCCGGCCTGTGGGTGAGCACGGCCATGGGGTCGCGGGGACTGACGTTCGCGGTTTTGTGCGCGGAGTTGCTGGCGGCGCGCCTGCACGGCGAGCCCCTGCCATTGGAGCGTCGTCTGGCTGCCGCGCTGGACGTGCGGCGGCACGGAGCGATCACCCAGTCAAGTTAGGAGCAGTCTCCTGGACTTTCTGCAGCAGGTCCTGGAGCTTGCCGGGATGGGGCGGCTTGTCGAAGCAACCCCTGGCGCCGGCAATCCAGGCGCGCACCCGTTCGCCGGCCGAAGCTTTCGCCTTGGTGATGATCACGTGCGGAATCGCGGGCCTCGCTTCGTTCAGTTCCTTCAGGAAGGCCCAGCCGTTCACATCGGGCAAGGCAAAATCGACCACCGCCACCGCGTACCGATGGACTCGCGCCAACTCCAGAGCCTGGGCCCCGGTTTCCGCTTCATCGACCTGCGTCAGCTCGGCCAGGGCCAGCTTGGCGCGCAGGTAGAGGCGCTCGCTGCGATCGGCGCTGGCGATCAGCGCCCGCCTGCCGGGCTCGTGCGGCCGAGTGTCCGCGATGCCGCTGTCGAAGGCCAGGTCGAAGTCGACCGTTTCGCGCCGGGTGAAGACCTCGTCCATGGCGCTGAGCACGTGGGACCAGGACAGAGGGCGCTGGAAGGTGCGCCAGGCATTGGCGGGAGCGACGGCGCCCACCCAGATGAGCTTGAGTTCCGGGTCGTGCGCCGCTTCCAGTTCCAGCCGCGCCTCGTAGCTCTGCCCGTCGATCAGCGCCAACCTGGGAGCCGCCGGGGCGTCCGCCAGCCACAGCGAATAAGCCGTCGGGCGTTGCTCGGAAAGCCTGAACACCGTGTTCAGGGCATGCCGCTCCATATCGGTGAACCCAACAACCTTGACGAAGACCCTCTCGGCGCTTTTCTCTGATGTCATGTTTTTGTCGTTGCGCTGTGCGGATTATCCCGGCGCAAACCCCCCTCGCAGTGCTTTATCC
>DATMBW010000545.1:0-14903 GCA_035559095.1 Ramlibacter sp. | reverse complement strand
CTGCTGGACGACAAGGAGGTCGAGGTCGAACTGGCGGAGCCGCGCGCGCAGCTGGAAATCATGGGCCCCGCCGGCATGGAGGAGATGACCGAGCAGCTTCGCGGGATGTTCAGCCAGTTCGGCGGCGCGCGGCGCAAGACGCGCAAACTCAAGATCGCCGAGGCGATGAAGCTGCTCATCGACGAGGAAGCGGGCAAGCTGGTGAATGAGGACGAGATCAGGACCGCCGCGATCCACAATGCCGAGCAGAACGGCATCGTGTTCATCGACGAGATCGACAAGGTCGCGTCGCGCGGCCTCGGCGGTGAAGGCGGTGGTGGCGGAGCGGACGTGTCGCGCCAGGGCGTGCAGCGCGACCTGCTGCCCCTGGTCGAGGGCACGACCGTGTCGACCAAGTACGGGCCCGTCAAGACCGACCACATCCTGTTCATCGCGAGCGGCGCCTTCCACTTGTCCAAGCCGAGCGACCTGATCCCTGAACTGCAGGGGCGCCTGCCGATCCGGGTCGAGTTGCAGTCGCTGTCGGTGCAGGACTTCGAGGCCATCCTGACGCAAACGCACGCGTCGCTGGTCAAGCAATACCAGGCATTGCTCGCCACCGAGGGGGTGTCGCTGGAGTTCAGGCCCGAGGCCATCACGCGGCTGGCCCATATCGCGTACGAGGTCAACGAACGCACCGAGAACATCGGCGCGCGCCGGCTGGCGACGGTCATGGAGCGGCTATTGGACGAGGTCAGCTTCGACGCCACACGGCTTGGCGGCCAGACCGTGGCCATCGACGCGGCGTACGTGGATGCCCGGCTCAAGGAGCTGAGCCGCGACGACGATTTGTCGCGCTACATTCTCTAACACTCAGTTTCTTGCTGAGGATTCACTTTCACAGCCCACGCTAAGTGGTTCATTTAGAACGGCTTTTCCTGCATTTCAGAATGCAGAACGGCTTCTAAGTCCTTGATTTCATTGCAATAATCGGGCAACACCCGCCTTGCACCGCTGGGTTTTCCTGCTACAGTGCAAAAAAGTGCAATTAAGTGGTGAATAGTGCCTTCGCACTCCACCATTGCATTTGATCCATAGCAAGGACTCACACAGGTGTTCCAAGGCGCTTCGTCTCTCAGTCTCGATGCCAAAGGCCGGCTTTCCGTGCCGACCCGGCATCGCGACGTGCTGGGCGCCACCGCCAACAATCAACTCACCATCACCCGGCATCCGCACGGCTGCCTCATGATATTCCCTCGCCCCGAGTGGGAAAAATTCCGCGACCGTATCGCCGCGTTACCCATGGAGGCCCAGTGGTGGAAGAGAATCTTCCTTGGCAACGCAATGGACGTGGAGCTCGATGGCACCGGCCGGGTGCTGATCTCACCGGAATTGCGTGCCGCGGCGGGCGTCGAGAAGGACACCATGTTGCTGGGCATGGGCAACCACTTCGAGCTCTGGGACAAGGCGACGTACGAGGCCAAGGAAGCGGAGGCGATGAGGCAGCAGATGCCCGACGTCTTCAAGGAATTTTCCTTTTGAGAGCGGGCGGTGGACAGCAAATGGCAACACACCACCGTCTTGCTGAACGAAGCGGTAGCAGCACTTCTGACCAGCCTGGACGGCACTTACGTGGACGCGACCTTCGGGCGCGGCGGCCACTCGCGCCTGATCCTGTCCAAGCTGTCGCAGCGCGGGCGCCTGATCGCCTTCGACAAGGACCCCGAAGCCATTGCCGTGGCCGGCCGCATCGCCGACCCCCGTTTTTCGATGCGGCACGAGGGCTTTCGCCATTTGGGCGAGTTGCCGGCCGCCAGCACCGCCGGGGTTCTGCTGGACCTGGGCGTGAGCTCACCGCAAATCGACAACCCGGCGCGCGGCTTCTCGTTCCGCGGCGATGGCCCGCTGGACATGCGCATGGACACCACGCGCGGCCAGAGCGCGGCCGACTGGCTCGCCACGGCGCAGGCCGGGCAGATCGCGGAGGTGCTGCGTGACTACGGCGAAGAACGGTTTGCTGTTCAGATTGCAAAGGCGATTGTTGCTCGCCGACAGGAACGGGGCCCTCTTGCAACCACCGCGGAACTGGCCCAGCTCGTGGCTGGCGCGGTCAAAACCCGCGAGCCGGGCCAGGACCCTGCAACGCGCACATTTCAGGCTGTTCGGATTTTTGTCAATTCCGAGCTTGAAGAGCTGCAACAGGCGCTAGAGGCCAGCTTGGAAATCCTGCAACCCCAGGGACGGCTCGTGGTGATCAGCTTCCATTCGCTGGAAGACCGGATCGTCAAGCAATTCATCGCGCGGCATTCGCGCGAGGTGTTCGATCGGCGCGCGCCGTTCGCGGCGCCCAAGCCGATGAAGCTCGAGGCCCTCGAGCGGGTCAAGCCTTCGGCGGCCGAAGTGGCGGCCAACCCGCGTTCGCGCAGCGCCATCATGCGCGTGGCCGAAAGGACCGGGGTCCCGGCATGATGCGCCTGAACCTCGTCCTCCTGATCGCGCTGCTCGCAAGCGCGCTGTACCTGGTGCGCACGCAGTACGAGTCCCGGCGGCTGTTCGCCGAGATCGACCGGGCCGCCGGCGAAGCGCGCAAGCTCGAAATCGAACACGAGCGGCTGCAGGTGGAAAAGCGCGCGCAGGCCACTCCGCTGCGCGTGGAAAAACTCGCCAAGGAGCAGCTGCAGATGCGCAACGCTTCGCCGGCCATCACGCAGTACGTCAGGCTGCAGGCGGCCAACGGTCCGGCCGAAGGCGCGAGCGCCCGATCGGGCCGCGGCGCAGCGCAGCCAGCCGACGGCGCGGGGAGCCTGCCGTGAGCCGCAGCCTCGCCTACACCTCCAGCCCGCTGCTGGCGAGCAAGACGCCGGTGTGGCGCAGCAAGTTCATCGTCGCGGCTATCGCGATCGGCTTCGTCACGCTGGCCGGCCGCGCGGCCTGGGTCCAGGTATTCGCCAACGATTTCTTCCAGAAGCAGGGGCAGGTGCGGTTCGCCCGGACACTGGAGCTGCCCGCCAATCGGGGCCGGATCCTGGACCGCAACGGCCTCTTGCTGGCGACCAGCGTGCCGGCCCCGAGCATCTGGGCCATCCCGGAAGACATCGAACGCGACCGCGCCAAGCTCGCGCAGCTCGCCAAATTGCTGGGGATGACGGCGGCGGAGCTGGACCGCAAACTCGAGGACGAGGACAAGACCTTCGTGTGGCTCAAGCGCCAGGTCGACGAGCCCGTTGCGCAGCGGGTCGCCGCCCTGGACCTCAAGGGCGTCTACCAGCGCAAGGAATACAAGCGCCAGTACCCGGAAGGCGAAGCTGCCGCCCATGTGGTGGGATTCACCAACGTCGAAGACCGGGGCCAGGAAGGCATGGAACTGGCGTTCAACGACGCGCTGGCGGGGCGGCCCGGCTCGCGGCGCGTGATCAAGGACCGGCTCGGCCGCGTCGTCGAGGACGTGGGCGAGCAGGTGCCCCCGGTGGACGGACGCGACCTGCAGTTGTCGATCGACAGCAAGGTGCAGTTCTTCGCCTACCAGAAACTGCGCGACGCGGTGCTGGAGAACAGGGCCAAGGCCGGCAGCGTCGTGGTGCTGGATGCGGCCAGCGGTGAAGTGCTGGCCCTGGCCAACTATCCGAGCTACGGCCCGAACCGGCGCGAGAACCTCACCGGGGAACAGTTGCGTAACCGCGCGCTGACCGACGTGTTCGAGCCGGGCTCGACGATGAAGCCCTTCACGATCGGCCTCGCGCTGGAAACCGGGCTGGTGACGCCGCAGACGCCGATCCAGACCGCACCGGGCTATGTGGTCATCGGCGGCATGAAGATTTCCGATTCGCACGCGCACGGCCTGCTCACCGTGCAGGAGGTGATCCAGAAGTCCAGCAACATCGGCTCGTTGAAAATCGCCCTGCAGATGCAGCCGCGCGAAATGTGGGAGCTGTTCACGCAGGCCGGATTCGGGCAGAAGCCGCAGATCGCGTTTCCGGGCGCGGTCGGCGGCCGCCTGCGGCCCTACAAGACCTGGCGGCCGGTGGAGCAGGCCACCATGTCCTACGGCTACGGCCTGTCGGCGTCGCTGTTCCAGGTGGCCCGCTCCTACACCGTGTTCGCGCACGATGGGCAGATCATTCCCGCCACGCTGCTCAAGACCGGCGAGCCGGCCACGGGCGTGCAGGTGTTTTCGCCCAGGACGGCGGCCGCGATGCGCACCATGCTGCAGATGGCCGCGGGACCGGGCGGCACGGGGCCCAAGGCGCAGACCCTGGGCTATTCGGTCGGCGGCAAGTCGGGCACCGCTTACAAGCAGGTGGGCAAGGGCTATGCCACCAACAAGTACCGCTCATGGTTCGTGGGCATCGCGCCCATCGACCAGCCGCGCATCATCGTGGCCGTCATGCTGGACGAACCGTCGGCGGGCAAGTACTACGGCGGCGAAGTGGCCGCCCCGGTGTTCAGCACGACGGTGCAGCAGACGCTGCGCATGCTGGGCGTGCAGCCGGACATGAACGTGAAGCCGCAGATCGTGGTGGACGCCGTGCAGGAGTCGTTCTGATGCTGGAACTGCACAGCCCACAGGAGGCCGCCGGCTGGCTGCACAGCCGCGTCAGCGGCACGCTGCACTGCGACAGCCGGCAGGTCGCCGCCGGCGATGGTTTCATCGCATGGCCGGGCGCCGCGACCGACGGACGCAAGCATGTGGGCTCGGCGCTCGCGCGCGGCGCGGTCGCGTGCCTGGTCGAGCGCGAGGGGGCGGACGCGTTCGCTTTCGACACACCGGCCATTGCCGGTTATGCGCGGCTCAAGGCCGCCACCGGCCCGATCGCGGCGGCATACTTCGAGGCACCCACCGAACGGCTCGAGGTGCTGGCCGTCACGGGGACCAACGGCAAGACGTCCACGGCCTGGTGGCTGGCCCAGGCGCTGTCCAACGTGCGCTCCGGCGCCGGCCATTACGCCTGCGGGCTGATCGGCACGCTCGGAACGGGACGGCCGCCCCGTGTCGATTTCGTCGGCCTCACCACGCCCGACCCGGTGCTGCTGCAGCGGCAGTTCCGCCGCTTCGCCGACGAGGGGCTGAGCGCCTGCGCGATCGAGGCGTCGTCCATCGGCATCGTCGAGCGGCGGCTCGACGGCACGCGCATCCGAGTGGCCGTCTTCACCAACTTCAGCCAGGACCACCTGGACTACCACGGCACGATGGAAGCGTACTGGGAGGCCAAGGCGCAGCTGTTCCGCTGGCCCGGCCTGCGCGCGGCGGTCGTCAACCTCGACGACGAGAAAGGCCAGGAGCTCGCGCAATCGCTGGAAGGTGCCGTGGACCTGTGGACTACGTCATGCCAACAGCCGGCGCGGCTCGCCGCCCACGACATCGACCACAGCGAACACGGACTGCGCTTCGTGGTGCAGGAGGGCGACGAGCGCCATCCGCTGGCCACCCAGCTGATCGGCCAGTACAACGTGTCCAACCTGCTGGGCGTGATTGCCGCGATGCGGGCGCTGGGGGTGGGCCTGGCGCAAGCCGTGCAAGCCTGCGGCGGCCTCTTGCCCGTTCCCGGGCGCATGGAGCGCTTGCGCGAGCCGGGCAAGCCGGTGGTGGCCGTGGACTACGCGCACACGCCCGATGCGCTGGACAAGGCGCTGCTGGCGCTCAGGCCGCTCGCGGACAGGCGCGGCGGCAAGCTCTGGTGCGTGTTCGGATGCGGCGGCGACCGCGACCCGACCAAGCGCCCGCTGATGGCCGCGGTCGTGGAGAAGAACGCCGACCGCGTGGTGGTCACCAGCGACAACCCGCGCGGCGAAAAGCCCGAGAACATCATCAGCCAGATCCTGCTGGGCCTGTCGCACAACGAGTGCGTGCAGGTGCAGGCCGACCGTGCCCTGGCCATTGCCGAGACCGTGGCGGCCGCCGCGCCCGAGGACGTGGTGCTGGTCGCAGGCAAGGGCCATGAGGACTACCAGGAGGTGGCCGGCGTGAAGCATCCTTTCTCCGACAAGGCGCACGCGCAGGCGGCGCTGGATGCGAGGGCCGCGTCATGAGCGCGAAGGGCGAGGCAGCGCCGGAACGTGGCGCCTCGGTACGTGCGCAGTGGAGGCGCTGCGATGATTCGGCTGCGCGGAGCAGCTGCGCAGGCTCTGCCGCTGCGCCGAATCCCCGCGTGCGGGGATCGACCAGCGCGAATGGCGCAAGCGGCCGACCCCCGGGGGCGTATCTGAGCTTCGGGCTTTCGGAGGCACGCGCATGAGCATGTTCACGCTCGCCCAGGCAATCGCCTGGATCCCCGGCGGCAGCCTGGCCGGCGACGGTGCGACGGCCGTGGCGCGCGTGCACAGCGACACCCGCTCGCTGCAGGCCGGCGACCTGTTCGTCGCCCTCAAGGGCGAGCGGTTCGACGCCAACGATTTCCTGGCCGAGGCCCAGGCCAAGGGCGCGGCCGCGGCACTCGCCCATCGCGGCAAGCTGCCGCCCGGCTTCGCCGGCATCGAGGTGGACGACACGAAGACGGCGCTCGGCTCGCTGGCGGCGGCTTGGCGCGCGCAATTCGCCCTGCCGCTGGTTGCTGTGACCGGCAGCAACGGCAAGACGACCGTTACGCAGATGATCGCTTCGATCCTGCGTGCCTGGCAGCCCGACGCGATGCTGGCCACGCAGGGCAACTTCAACAACGACATCGGTCTGCCGCTGCAACTGCTGCGGCTGCACTCGGAACATCGCATTGCCGTGTTCGAACTGGGCATGAACCACCCGGGCGAGATCGCCTATCTGGCCCGAATGGCCAGGCCGACCGTGGCCCTGGTCAACAACGCCCAGCGCGAGCACCAGGAATTCATGGCGAGCGTGGAGGCGGTGGCGCGGGAGAACGGGTCGGTGTTCGCCGTCCTGGGACCCAGCGGCGTCGCCGTGTTCCCCGCGGACGAGGATTTCACGCCGCTCTGGCTGCAACTGGCCGGTGCGCGCGCCTGCATGACTTTCGGCGACGAGCACGCCGACATCGTTTTGGCCGGGACTGAATGGCAAGTGGGACACTGGCAGGTGAGCGTGAAAACGCCCGCCGGCCCGGTGGCTTATCGACTCCATATCGCCGGCCGCCACAACGTGCGCAACTCGCTGGCCGCGGTGGCTTGCGCATTGGCCGCCGGCGTCCCGCTGGCGGCGATCGCGCAGGGCCTCGAAGCGTTCGAGCCGGTCAAGGGGCGCTCGCGCGCGTCGGCGGTGAAGCTGGGCGGGCGCACGGTCACGCTGATTGACGACACCTACAACGCCAATCCCGATTCGGTGCGCGCGGCCGTGGACGTGCTGGCCGAACTGCCCGGCCCGCGCCTGCTGGTGCTGGGCGACATGGGCGAGGTGGGCGGCCAGGGGCCGCAGTTCCACGCCGAGGCGGGCGAGCACGCGCGCGCCCGGGGCATCGAGCAGCTGTTGACCCTGGGCGACCAGTCCGTGGCGATCAGGGGACGGCATTTCGACGCCATCGAGCCGCTCATCGCCGCCGTGCTGGCCGAACTGCCCGGCGTATCCAGCGTGCTGGTCAAGGGCTCGAGGTTCATGAAGATGGAACGCGTGGTCGAGGCCATCGCGGCCCAAGCCGAACAACCACAACCGGAGCCCGGCCATGCTGCTTAGCCTCGCCCAATGGCTCCAGTCCCAGTCGTCCGAGTTCGGATTCCTGCGCGTGTTCCAGTACATCACCTTCCGCGCCGTGATGGCGGCGATGACGTCGCTGCTGATCGGGCTGATCGCAGGGCCCTGGGTGATCCGGCGGCTGGGCCACCTCAAGATCGGCCAGCCCGTGCGCGGCTACGGAATGGAAACGCATTTGACCAAGAGCGGCACACCGACGATGGGCGGCGTGCTGATCCTGCTGGCCATCGCCGCTTCGACGTTGCTGTGGTTCGACCTGACCAACCGGTTCGTCTGGATCGTTCTGGCCGTCACCGTGGGTTTCGGCTCGATCGGCTGGGTCGACGACTGGCGCAAGGTGGTGCGCAAGGACCCGGAAGGCATGCGCTCGCGCGAGAAGTATTTCTGGCAGTCACTGATCGGCCTGGTGGCGGCGCTGTATCTGGTCTTCAGCATTTCGGAGAGCTCCAACTGGCGGGTGCTGCAACTGTTCTACACCTGGGTGCGCTCCGGTTTCGACGTCAACCTGCCGCCCAAGGCCGGCCTGCTGCTGCCCTTCTTCAAGGAGGTGAGCTACCCGCTGGGCGTGTTCGGTTTCGTGATCCTCACCTACCTGGTGATCGTGGGATCGAGCAACGCGGTCAACCTGACTGACGGACTGGACGGGCTGGCCATCATGCCGGTGGTGATGGTGGGCTCGGCGCTCGGCGTGTTCGCCTATGTGACGGGCAGCGCCATCTATTCGAAGTACCTGTTCTTCCCGCACATTCCGGGCTCGGCCGAACTGCTGATCTTCTGTGCCTCCATGTTCGGCGCGGGCCTTGCCTTCCTGTGGTTCAACGCATATCCGGCCGAAGTGTTCATGGGCGACGTCGGCGCGCTGGCGCTGGGCGCCGCGCTGGGCACGATCGCCGTGATCGTTCGCCAGGAAATCGTACTGGCGATCATGGGCGGCGTTTTCGTGGTCGAGGCCATCTCGGTCATGGCACAGGTGGTCTATTTCAAGTACACACGATGGAAGTATGGCCAGGGCAGGCGCATCCTCAGGATGGCCCCGCTGCACCATCACTTCGAAAAGACCGGCTGGAAGGAAACGCAGGTGGTGGTGCGCTTCTGGATCATCACGATGCTGCTGTGCCTGGTCGGCCTGTCGACCTTGAAGCTGAGGTGACCGTGCAGCTACGAGACCAGCACGTTCTCATCCTCGGCCTCGGCGCGTCGGGGCTCGCCATGGCGCGCTGGTGCGCTCGCTGCGGCGCGCAGGTGACGGTGGCCGATACGCGCGAGGCGCCACCCCAACTGCAGCCGCTGCGCGAGTTGCTGCCGCAGGCGCGCTTCGTCGGCGGGCCTTTCAGCGCCGATCTCGTGGCGGATGCGCAGGCCGTGTTCCGAAGCCCGGGGCTGTCGCCCCAGCAGGCCGCTGTGGTTCTGGCGGCCGCCGGCGAACGCGGGATCCGGGCCGGTGGCGAGTTGAGCCTCTTTGCCGACGCGCTGGCCGAACTGCACGCGCGTGATCGCTACGCGCCGGCCGTGCTCGCGGTGACCGGCACCAATGGCAAGACGACGGTGACGGCCCTGGCCGGCCAGCTGGTGGAGCGCTCCGGCAGGACCGTGGCGGTGGCCGGCAACATCGGCCCCACGTTGCTGGACACCCTCGCCGAGAAAATCGATGCCGGCGCCTTGCCGCAGGTGTGGATGATCGAGCTTTCCAGTTTCCAGCTCGACTGCGCGGGCGACTTCGAGCCGACGGCCGCCGCGGTGCTGAACGTCACGCAGGACCACCTGGATTGGCACGGCAGCATGCAGGCCTATGCCGCGGCAAAAGCGCGGGTCTTCGGCAAGCGCGCGCTGATGATCCTCAATCGCGAAGACCCGCTGGTGATGCAGATGCTGCCGGGCGCCGCCGGGCCGCCCGAAGGCGCGGGCGCAGGCAAGCCGCCGGTGCGAGCCAGGGGCGGCAGGATTGAGCAGCGGCCCTACCTCACCTTCGGTGGCGACATGCCGCAGCGGCCCGGCGACTTCGGTATCGAGGTGGTCAACGGGATGGCCTGGCTGGTGCGCGCCCTGGAAGCGGACGAGACGCAGCGGCGCAGGCCGCGATCGCTGCAGGCGCGCGAACTCGCCGCCGCCCAAGTGGCCGAAGAAGAAACCCACATCCAGCGGTTGATGCCGGCCGACGCGCTGCGTATCCGCGGCCGCCACAACGCCGTCAACGCGCTGTCGGCCTTGGCGCTGGCCGGCGCCGCCGGATGCCCGCTCGGGCCCATGCTCTACGGACTGCGCGAGTACCGTGGCGAGCCGCATCGGGTCGAGCCGGTGGGCGTGATCAACCAGATCGAGTATTTCGATGACAGCAAGGGCACCAACGTCGGCGCCACGGTCGCGGCCCTGCAAGGCCTGGGCGCCGAACGCAAGGTGATCGTCATTCTCGGCGGTGATGGCAAGGGGCAGGATTTTTCGCCGCTGGCCGACCCGGTGGCGCGCTACGCCCGTGCGGCGGTGCTGATCGGGCGCGATGCACCGCAAATACGCGCCGTGCTCGAGCCGCTCGGTGTGCCGCTGCTGGATGCGGGCTCGATGCGGGAAGCCGTGTCGCTGGCGGCGCAACGCGCCGGTCCAGGCGACGCCGTGCTGATGTCGCCGGCTTGCGCCAGCTTCGACATGTTCAGGGACTATCCGCACCGGGCCGAGGTCTTTCGCGCGGCCGTGCAGAGCATCGCCGACGAGGCCGGTGTGCAGCTGGAGGGTGCGGCATGAGGGCGAAGGGCGCGGCAGCGCCGGAACGTGGCGCCTCGGTACGTGCGCAGTGGAGGCGCTGCGACGATTCGGCTGCGCGGAGCAGCTGCGCAGGCTCTGCCGCTGCGCCGAATCCCCGCGTGCGGGGATCGACCAGAGCGAATGCCGCCTGCCGCCGACCCGGAGGCGCTGGCACCCAATGCCAGTCCGGAGGAGGCGCATGAGCCTGCAGGCGGTCATTGCGGGCCGGTTCGACAAGCTCAGGAGCGGCTTGATCCGCGGTCCAGCGGCCTCATCGGCGGACCTGATGCGGGGCCGCGGTGGCAGGGCCCTGGGCCGGACCGCGCCCGTGCCGGCCCCTGGCTTCGACCAGCCACTGCTGTGGGTGACGGTCGCGCTGCTGGCGTTCGGCCTGGTCATGGTGTATTCGGCCACGGTGGCGCTGCCCGACAACCCCAAGTTCGCACGCTACAGCCATTCGTACTTCCTGGTCCGGCATGTCATTTTCCTGGCGCTGGCCTTCGTTGCCGCGCTGATGGCGTTCCAGGTTCCCCTGGCCACCTGGGAAAAATTGGCGCCGTGGCTCTTTGTCGGATCGCTGTTGCTGCTGATCCTGGTGCTGATTCCGGGCCTGGGATCGGTCGTCAATGGCGCGCGGCGCTGGGTCTCGGTGGGCTTCATGGGCTTCCAGCCGTCCGAGCTGGCCAAGTTCGCGGTGCTGCTGTACGCGGCCGATTACATGGTGCGCAAGATGGAGGTGAAGGAACGGTTCTTCCGCGCCGTGCTGCCGATGGCCGCCGCCGTCGCCGTCGTGGGGCTGTTGCTGCTGGCCGAGCCCGACATGGGCGCCTTCATGGTGATCGCCGTGATCGCCATGGGCATCCTGTTCCTGGGCGGCGTGAACGCGCGCATGTTCTTCCTCATCGCCGCGGTGATCACCATCGCCTTCGTGCTGATGATCGCGCTGTCCGAATGGCGGCGCGAGCGCATCTTCGCCTATCTGGATCCGTGGAGCGAGAAGCACGCGCTCGGCAAGGGCTACCAGCTCTCGCATTCGCTGATCGCCATCGGCCGCGGCGAGATCTTCGGCGTGGGCCTGGGCGGCAGCGTGGAGAAGCTGCACTGGCTGCCCGAAGCGCATACCGATTTCCTGCTGGCGGTGATCGGCGAGGAGTTCGGCCTTGCCGGCGTGGTCACCGTGATCGTCGCTTTCCTGTGGATGACGCGGCGCATCATGCACATCGGCCGCCAGGCCATCGCCTTGGACCGGGTGTTCGCGGGGCTGGTGGCGCAGGGCGTGGGCATCTGGATCGGCTTCCAGGCTTTCATCAACATGGGCGTGAACCTGGGCGCGCTGCCGACCAAGGGGCTGACCCTGCCCTTGATGAGCTATGGCGGCTCGGCCATCCTGATGAACCTGGTGGCCCTCGCGGTGGTGCTGCGGGTTGATTTCGAAAATAAGGTTCTGATGCGGGGAGGCAGATCATGAGCCGCCTGGCGAGGGGCCCCGGCTTGCCGGGGATCGACACGGCGAATGGGCTGGATTGCCGACGCGGGGTCTTGTGCGCTTCCACGGTCGTCCGGAGGCAATCATCATGAGCGCGCGCTGCGCCCTGGTCATGGCGGGTGGCACCGGCGGCCACATCTTCCCGGCGCTGGCGGTGGCCGAAGCGCTGCGCGAACGCGCGTGGCGAGTCCATTGGCTGGGCGGCCCCGGGAGCATGGAAAGCCAGCTCGTGCCGCCGCGCGGCTTCGCGTTCGAAACCATCAATTTCTCGGGTGTCCGCGGCAAGGGCTTCGGGACGCTCGTGTTGTTGCCGCTGCGCCTGCTCAAGGCCTTCTGGCAGAGCATCGTAGTGGTGCGGCGCGTCAATCCCGACGTGGTGATCGGCCTGGGGGGCTACATCGCGTTTCCCGGCGGCATGATGAGCGTGCTTCTGGGCAAACCCCTGGTGCTGCATGAGCAGAACTCGGTGGCCGGCATGGTCAATCGCGTCCTGGCGGGCGTGGCCGACCGGGTGTTCACGGCCTTCCCCAACGCGTTGCGCAAGGCGGCGTGGGTCGGCAATCCGCTTCGTGCCGCGTTCCTTCAGCAGCCTTCGCCGGCCGAGCGGCTGGGCGCACGCGAAGGGCCGCTGCGGCTGCTGGTCGTGGGCGGAAGTCTCGGCGCGAAGGCGCTCAACGAGATCGTCCCGAAGGCACTGGCGCTGATCCCGCCCGGCGAGCGTCCCCAGGTGCTGCATCAAAGCGGCGCCAAGCAGCTCGACGAGCTGCGGGCGAACTATGGCGAGGCCGGTGTGCAGGCCGAACTCACGCCATTCATCGAGGACACCGCGCGCGCGTTTGCCGAGGCCGACCTGATCGTGTGCCGTGCCGGCGCGAGCACCGTGACGGAGATCGCGGCGGTGGGCGCCGCGGCCTTGTTCGTGCCGTTCCCGTTCGCGGTCGATGACCACCAGACCACCAATGCGAAGTTCCTGGTCGACGCAGGTGGCGGCTGGCTGGTCCAGCAGCGCGACCTGAGCCCCGAACGGCTTGCCGATCTGATCCGCAAGACGCCGCGGGCCGAGCTGATCCGGCGCGCGGCGGCGGCCAAGAGCATGGAGAAGACCACCGCCACGGCGGAAATCGTGAAGGCCTGCGAGGAGTTGGCGCGATGAAGCACGTGGTCCGCACATTCACTTCGTCGAGTATCCGGAGTGCCGCCGAAATGAAGGAGGCTGTGTGAAACACGCGGTGAAGCACATTCATTTCGTCGGCGTGGGCGGCGCGGGCATGTCCGGCATCGCCGAGGTGCTGCGCAACCTGGGCTACCTGATCTCGGGTTCGGACCTGGTCGACAGCCCGACGCTGCGCCGGCTCGACGCGCTGGGAATCAAGACCTACGTCGGCCATGCGGCCAGCCAGGTGATCGGCGCCGACGCGGTCGTCACGTCCACTGCGGTGCAAGCCGACAACCCCGAGGTGCTGGCCGCGCGCAAGCGCAAGATCCCGGTCGTGCCGCGCGCCATGATGCTGGCCGAGCTGATGCGCCTGAAGCAGGGCATCGCCATCGCGGGCACGCACGGCAAGACAACCACCACCAGCCTGGTGGCCAGTGTCCTGGCCGAAGGCGGGCTGGACCCGACCTTCGTGATCGGCGGGCGCCTGAACAGCGCGGGCGCCAACGCGAAGCTCGGCGGCGGCGACTACATCGTGGTCGAGGCGGACGAGTCGGATGCCTCCTTCCTGAATCTGATGCCCGTGATGGCGGTCGTGACCAACATCGACGCCGACCACATGGAAACCTACGGGCACGACTTCGGCAAGCTCAAGGGCGCGTTCCTGGATTTCCTGCACCGCATGCCCTTCTATGGCACGGCCATCCTGTGCATCGACGACCCGGCGGTGCGCGACATCGTGCCGGACGTGCAATGCCCGGTCACCAGTTACGGCCTGGGCGAGGACGCGCAGGTGCGCGCCATCGACGTGCGCGCCGTCGGCCCCCAGATGCATTTCACGGCCCGGCGCCGCAACGGCGTGACGCTGCCCGACCTGAAAGTGGTACTCAATCTGGCCGGCATGCACAACGTGCTCAACGCGCTGTCGGCGATCGCCGTGGCCGTGGAACTCAATGTTCCCGACGAGGCGGTGCTCAAGGCGCTGGCGCAGTTCACTGGTGTCGGCCGGCGTTTTCAGGGCTACGGCGACGTCGCCGTTCCACTCGCCAACGGCGGCGGCCGGTTCACCGTGATCGAGGACTACGGCCACCATCCCGTGGAGATCACGGCCACGCTGGCCGCGGCACGGGGCGCTTTCCCGGGCCGGCGCGTGGTGCTGGCGTTCCAGCCGCACCGCTACACGCGCACGCGCGACTGCTTCGAGGATTTCGTCAAGGTGCTCGGCCAGGCCGACACCGTGCTGCTGGCCGAGGTGTATTCGGCCGGCGAGGCGCCGATCGTGGCGGCCGACGGCCGTTCCCTGGCGCGTGCCGTGCGCGTGGCGGGCAAGGTCGAACCGGTGTTCGTGGACGAGATCGCCGCGATGCCGCAGGCCATCCTGGAGGCGGCGAGGGACGGGGACGTGGTGATTTGCATGGGCGCCGGTTCGATCGGCGGCGTGCCGGCGAAGCTGGTGGAAATGGGAGGTGTTGCATGAATTTCAATACAACCTCCGTACGCACAGGACGCAAAGAATTGGCAGAGGGGCAGCATGACTGACTCCAACTTCGGCAAAGTCGCCGTCCTCATGGGCGGGCGCTCGGCCGAGCGCGAGGTGTCGCTCATGTCGGGCAGCGGCGTGCTCAAGGCCCTGCAATCGAAGGGCGTGGACGCACACGCCTTCGATCCGGCCGATCGCGACCTGTCGGAACTCAAGCGCAAAGGATTCAAGCGCTGCTTCATCGCATTGCATGGCCGCTTTGGCGAGGACGGCACGGTCCAGGGCGCGCTGGAGCTGTTGGGCATCCCTTACACCGGCTCCGGCGTGATGGCTTCGAGCATCTCCATCGACAAGGTCATGACCAAGCGGGTCTGGCTGGCCGAGGGCCTGCCAACGCCGCGCTACAGCCTGCTGCGCCAGGGCAGCTACACGCCCGAGC